>DXLM01000044.1 GCA_019414725.1 Bacteroides sp. | reverse complement strand
CTAGAAACTGGTAGAAAACAGCGAACTCAACGACGAGGGACGTATCGCCAAACTGCCCCGGCAGTATAAGTTTGATGAGCACCAGTTGCTATGGAAAGATCTGAACGCACTCGGCCTTGACAAGGAGACTCTGTTCTTGTCCTTTTCTTGCCTGTCGACAAAATGAAAAAAGTCCCGTAAAACATTGATTTTACGGGACTTATCTTAACTTTTCCACTATTTATCTTTAGCGTTCAGCGAAGAGACAGGATTATGAACCTTTCTCTCGTAAGTCCTTATAAATCTATATTTTATATAAATTCATTTTTTCAATTGTAACGATTTAGTAACCGTTTTTTGTCTTTTTATGTCATTCATAGACTTTCGCTTATCTATGCTCCATCATTACATTACAAAGATACAATTTTTATTTCTAAATCCAATTGGGCATACGAAGACGTGTTTCCTATTCTGACCAGCTATCCCGAACTGGAGAACTACCTTTTCCCGTCCATGGACGCATGGCAGGGCGGAGCGATAGAACAGCTCACCGGGCAGATAGCCTCGGCGAAGATTCCGCTCTCACGCATGATTTCCCCGCAGCTCTACTGGGTCATGTCCAACAACGAGTACACGCTCGACATCAACAATCCCGACGAACTGAAAATCCTTTGCGTGAGCAACAATCCCGACCGCCAGAACATCTATGGGGCGGCATTGAAACTGTACAACTCGCGCATCGTAAAACTCGTGAACAAGAAGGGCAGGCTCAAATCCTCGATAATCATAGACGAGCTGCCCACGATTTACTTCAAGGACCCGGACAACCTGATTGCCACCGCCCGAAGCAACAAGGTTTCCACCATGCTGGGCTTTCAGGACTTCTCCCAGCTGAAACGCGACTACGACGACAAGGAAGCCGCCGTGGTGATGAACACCGTCGGCAACATCTTTTCTGGACAGGTGGTCAAAACCGCCAAGCCCCTGTCTGAACGTTTCGGTAAAATCTTGCAGAAGCGGCAGAGTATCACCATCAACAGAGAGGACAAGTCCACCTCCATCAATACGCAGATGGAGAGCCTTATCCCAGCAAGCAAGATTTCCACGCTCACGCAGGGCATGTTCGTCGGGGCGGTCACCGACAACTTCAGCGAGTGCATCGAGCAGAAGATTTTCCATTGCGAGATTGTGGCAGATGCCGAAAAGGTTAAACGTAAAGAACAGGCTTACAAGCCTATTCCCGTCATCACGGACTTTACCGATGCCGACGGCAACGACCGCATGAAGGAGATGACTCAGGAGAACTACAACCGCATCCGTACAGAGGTGCGGCAGATTGTCGCCGACAAGTTGCAACGTATCCAGTCCGACCCGGAACTGCAATACCTCTTGCAGAACAAGTAACGCATCGTAGGCGAAAAAAGGAAAATCCGTAGCACTCCAATGTGAAATGTTACGGATTTTCGTTTGACTATTCCGTTGTCATTCTTCTGGCTCATTGATCAGTGATATGAGGTCAAAGTACATCAGTCGTGTCCGCAGTTTCGTATCCTTGCTGAATCCGGTATTCTCCGCTTCTTGGCTTTCAGTGGATAACAAGAAGGTAAAACCGTTCTTCTGATAATACCCCAACGGAATTTCCTCGTTATAGGCATCCACTATCAGAAAGCGGCAACCAGTCTTGTTGCCTGCGTCAATGAACCATGACTTGATGAACTCCATCAGCTCGCTGCCTATGCTACGGTGGGCAAATTCCACATTGATACCCAAGCGTCCAATCAGTACGCCTGGATAACGCCGCATCTGCTTGTGGAACGGGGGATGTCTTTCTGCACTTTCTTTTCCCTGCTGTTCGGCAATATGTCCACACGAATGCTGTCATTGGAGAGCGTAAATGCACAGACTATGACGGAAGGGTCTTCGCCCAGCCGGAAACAATAGCTCTTTCCGAGCATCTGACGGCTGTAAAGCGATGCGTCCTGCCGGAAAAAGTCGTCCAAATCGGCATTGCCGCATGAAAAAGGACAGCACTTGCCTATAACTTCCTCGTCAAGCGGAGAAAAACTGCATTTGTCTAACAGGAATCCCATGCCTACAACATATTGGCTTTTTTCAGTATGGCACGGGCTATCTTTACCTGCTTGCTGAAGTCAATCTTCTCCTTGCTTTTGTAGGCTTTGTCCGCTTCCTTCACGAAACGCTCTGCCTCTTTGCCTCTTAGCGTGGGGATTGCTTTAATTTCTAATGCCATAATCTATTGTATTATAATTGTTTCTGCAAAGGTAAGCAATTTTTTGCAGACTATGACGCCAATGCCCCATTTTCTCATTATCTTTTCCGCATCCATTCCCGTTCCTCGTCTTCCTGCACCCACCGGTTCAATTTTTCTGCAGTTCAAAGTATAACTTTTTAAATATTTGCATAAAAATAAGTGATTCTCAAATAAACTTAAATCCGACAGTAATTTATATTCTTCATAAAAGTTAAGTTATTTGTTCCCTTTTCTATTGACATATTATTTACTTACAACCTCTTGACTTACCAGTTTCCCGTTTTGAAAAGTAAAAGCAATTACTAAGGTATCCATTCTTGGCCGTACAGGCTTTCCTGATATAGCAGCCGTTCAACATGACGATTATATCTGCCTGTTATCATTTCCTTTGCGTATGGTTCACCAAAAAGCTTTTGAAATTCATTCTTACTCATACCTATCTCAATCTTTTCAGAAATATATTTGCTACTTTGTACACCTAATAAAGAAGCACAACTAACCAGCAGAATACAGAAAGCTAAAAGAATAGTTATTTTTAATTTCATATTGAATCTAAATTGTGTAAACATATATTTTTACAAATATACATGCCTAAATCGACACAACTCTCAAACTTATTTGAGAGTTGCAAACAGAATCATATTCCAATTGCATAAAATTGACATTGCTTTTTCTTATAAACTTTGTCAATGATAATGTAGGAAGCGACATCTTTTCACTTTTACAGGTATAGCCATGATAAAAGGGTACCTGTTTATATTCCTATTGAAAATTCCGATTTTGAATGCAAAGTACCGAATAATAAATAAAAAAGGCCTTGAAATATTTCAAGACTTTTTTCTCTAAATGTAAAAAATACGGCTACTCCCTCAATTTCTGGACGAAACTATTATTGTCCGAAAGGAAGACTTACAGACAATAAGTAATAAATAAGGGAGTAATGAAAAGTATTCTCATAATCCTTAGATACAAATCTAAGATAATCAATCATTAAGACAATAAGACAAGTTATTACCTAACATCATCAAAATGCTTTGATGATGAAAACTTCTTGGGAAGTCTTTCAAAAAGTTTCTGAAATGTTTCTTTGTTTATTGAATGTCTTTGTACATATAAGCAATAAGCACCCACAAGATTATCAATATTACGTTCTATACTTTGAATGCTGAGAATGGAGTCCTCTTTCATAAGCTCATTCATTTTTAATGTTATTGAATCCTTCTGTTCTTGTGTCAAAGTAGAATCTTTCAAACGGAGATTACCGAGATGTCCCAACACATGACTTATTGAATCTGTTTTAAAGTTTTCTATACGAAACAAATCATTATATGGAGAACCATACATATCGAATATGTCGTTTTGGCTATTTCTTATATATAACACTTCAGAATCTTGTGTAAAAACCAAAGCTACACTTGGCACATTGCCTATAGCAGAAACTATAACTTTAGGCAAAAAATCTTCTTCTGAAGCCTTCGGTAACTTGAATGTAAATTTGCCATTCATAACTATAGCAGAGTCAAGATATGTATTTTCCATATAATTATTGATATACATATAATCACCATCTTTTACACCAGTAGTTGTACCATGAATTATACATTGCTGTTCTGTACATGACACTAAAAAAGAGAACAACGTTAGTATTCCAAATAAATGTTTTGTTTTCATATTACAGTTATTTTTGAGTTTTTAGACTTTCTCTATTATTTCTGTTTTTTGCACACTTAGTAAAATTCTCAACATACTTTTATCTAAGACCATAACATGATAGATATTTATGCAAATGTACATACCAAAAGCGACACAACTCTCAAACTAATTTGAGAGTTACAAACAGAATCATATTCCTAAAATTAAAATTAACATTACTTTTTTTATAAACTTTGTCAATGATGATGTAGGAAGTGACATCTTTTCACTTTTACAGGTATGGCCATGATAAAAAGGTGCCTGTTTATATTCCTACTGAAATTCTGATTTTGAATGCAAAGTACCGGATAATAAATAAAAAAAGCCTTGAAATATTTCAAGACCTTTTTCTCTAAATGTTAAAAAATACGGCTACTTCCTCAAATTCCGGCGTATATGACTGACAGTTTCAGGAGTTACGCCCAAGAATGAAGCAATGTTTTTCAAAGGAACTGCTTCTTTCAAGTTAGGACAACGCTCCATCAGTCTTTTGTATCGTATTTCAGGGCTGCAATACAAATCGAGTAGTCGTCCATATACCATCTCATATAAATTTTCAGCTACGCATCTTCCGAATCGTTGGGTTTCCATATTTGTTTCCCAATGTTCAATAATATCATGGTGTGATATTTCATAAACAGAGCAATCCGTTATTGCTTGAATACTTACCAATGACAAGCTGCCTTTCATGAATGAGGAATAGTCACATACATATTCATTGGTAAACGAATACCCTACAATATGCTCTTCTCCCTCTTCATCAATATGGGTATATTGAAAGGTACCATCTTCCACCCATCCAGCAAAACGCTTTCTCTCATGCTGACGGATAAAAAAATCTCCTTTACGATAAGTATGTACTTTCCCTTTCCTTTCACATAAATCTTTAATAAAAGAATAGTCTAAGTTATTGAGGTATGTATTGAACTCGTTCATCTGATAAAATCATTTGTTCTCAAAAGTAATTTCCTTGCGGATACGGCTGAGATAGGTTGGTGTAACATTCAAATAAGAAGCAACTTCTGCAATCGTAATATTTTGAAGAATATCAGGACATCTTTTCAATAAAGCGATATAGCGTTCCTTGGGTGATAAACGGTGCATATCCAGATACTGCGTATAAACATGATGGAACAATAAATCCGAAAATAGCTGATGGAGCTCTCTGTTCCCATTGAATACCTTATTGAGCAGATCACAGTTACACCTCAGAACCTCCACGTTTGTTGCAGCAACAAGACTGGTCATACATGGTTTTTTTTGTGTGGTACTTAAATAATCACCCACAAACGCTCCAGAGAGTGCTAAACCGGTAATATGTTCGTTGCCCTTTAAATCAGTTACGACATATTTAAAATATCCTTCTTTCACGATTCCCATATATCGTATAACATCTCCCTGTTGCACAAAGTATTCTCCCTTTTTGTAATGACACAGTTCACCGTTCTTAGCACAAATCTCATGCCAGAAGTCCATATCTAGATTATCTACAAAAGAATTAAAATTACCCATTTCTACAATGTAATTATCAACATAACAATTATGCGCGAAGTTAGATATTATAATTCAATAAACATAGCAGACTGATTTATAAAAAAAAGAACATAAAATGAGTCCTATTAAATCTCAATCCGAAGAATAATAGGGCTCATTTTTAGAGCATTTAATAAGGCAACAAATATCAGATTATAAATCTATCTGAAAATTCATGGAACTTTTTCAGATATTCTCTTAACATGACCCATAGCTTTATACCCTTCGGTTCCGTCAGTCCCGGTCTTCCGATAACCAGATGGCTGCGTATGAAGTCCCCATGCGGACTTTCCGGCTATTGTTCCGTCTGTTTCTTCTCGTTGCCTTGCCGGTTCTCTTCCGTGCTTTCCAGCGTCGGCGGAACCAGCTCCAGCTGTATCTTGCGATCCAGTGCGGCGAGTTCGGACTTCAGCTGTTTCAGCTCGTCCTCCTTCTTCCATGTCTTTCCGGCTATCGCTTCCAGTTACGGAATTTCCCGCTCCAGCACTGAAGCATCAACCCGAACTCCATTCACTGTAATTCTCATCATTATCGGAGCCTCACCGTTCCGATTCAATTTCGTCCTACGAATGTAAAACAATAGATAAAAGGTTGTTCTTTCCATCTTACTTGTTTTTTAATCACAAAACTAAAATTCCAAGAACAACAAGTCAAGATGCAAAATACTGATAAACAATGAATTATTTACTTAATAGGTGTACCTGACATTGAAAGCAATCAGATACACCGAATAGTACACCGAAAGAATGCTTTGATATGCTTATTTTTGCTATGCAGCAAAAACAAAAATCCCCGTAAAGTATTAATTTACAGGGATTTTCTTTGTTTTGTAATTCTTTCCAGCGGAGAGACAGGGATTCGAACCCCGGGTACCTCGCAGTACAACGGTTTTCAAGACCGCCGCAATCGACCACTCTGCCACCTCTCCAAGACTCCTTTTCAGAAGTACTTTCTGTTGAAATCGCTGCAAAGGTACGACTTTATTTTAAATAAGCAAATAGTTTACCAGTTTTTTTGCTATAAAATTTTCAAATCGTATTTTTGCATACGAATAATAAACGAAAGAAATAAATCATGATATACCCTCAGAATTTCGAACAGAAAATAGGTTTCGATTCCATCCGTCATTTACTAAAAGAGAAATGTCTCAGCACATTAGGTCAAGAAAGAGTAGATGAAATGAACTTCTCAGAATCCTTTAAGGATATTAATGAATGGCTGGAACAGGTGATGGAATTCATACGCATCATACAAGAGGAAGACAGTTTTCCCGACCAATATTTTTTTGATGTACGCCCATCACTAAAACGTATCCGCGTAGAAGGTATGTATTTGGATGAGCAAGAACTGTTTGATTTACGTCGTTCTTTAGAAACAATTCGTGATATCATCCATTTTCTGACACTGACCCCGAATGACGAAGAACAAGAAAACTCCCCCTACCCTGCCCTACAAAAACTGGCAGGAGATATTATCGTGTTTCCTCAACTCATCACGCGTATTAACAACATCTTAGACAAATTCGGAAAAATCAAAGACAATGCTTCTTCCGAATTATTACGCATCCGCAGAGAGTTGGCCTCGACAGCCGGAAGCATATCACGCAGTTTGAATGCAATTCTACGCAACGCTCAAGCAGAAGGTTATGTTGATAAAGATGTAACTCCTACCATGCGTGACGGAAGACTCGTCATCCCTGTCGCACCGGGATTAAAACGGAAAATCAAGGGAATTGTACACGATGAATCATCCACCGGCAAAACAGTTTTCATAGAACCGGCCGAAGTAGTGGAAGCAAACAATAGAATACGGGAATTGGAAGGAGAAGAACGCCGGGAAATCATCCGTATCCTGACAGATTTCTCTATCATAATCCGCCCACAGGTCCCCGCCATCCTCCAGTCATACGAATTTTTGGCAGAAATTGATTTCATCCGTGCCAAAGCCCATTTTTCCATTCAGACGAACGCCACCAAACCATCATTGGAAGACAAACAGATTTTGGACTGGACCATGGCCATACACCCACTATTGCAACTCTCGCTGGCCAAGCATAATAAAAAGGTTGTTCCTCTAGATATAGAACTAACTAAAAATCAACGCATTCTAATTATATCCGGACCGAATGCCGGAGGTAAATCCGTTTGTCTGAAGACTGTGGGATTACTACAATATATGTTACAATGTGGTATGCCGGTTCCGATGCATGAACGTAGCCATGCCGGATTATTCGGCAGTATCTTTATAGACATAGGTGACGAACAAAGTATCGAAGACGATCTGAGTACCTACTCCTCACACCTTACCAACATGAAAACAATGATGAAAAGCTGTAACGAACGCAGCCTTATCCTCATTGATGAATTCGGCGGAGGTACAGAACCACAAATTGGAGGAGCCATAGCTGAAGCTGTGTTGAAACGTTTCAATGAAAAGGGCACATTCGGCGTTATCACCACTCATTATCAAAATTTGAAACATTTTGCCGAAGATCACGAAGGAGTGGTTAATGGTGCCATGTTATATGACAGGCATTTAATGCAAGCTTTATTCCAATTACAAATAGGAAATCCGGGAAGTTCATTTGCAGTAGAAATAGCTAGGAAAATAGGTTTACCGGAAGAAGTAATAGCCGACGCATCCGAAATTGTAGGGAGTGAATATATCAATGCTGATAAATATCTACAAGATATCGTACGTGACAAACGTTATTGGGAAACCAAGCGTCAGAACATCCGCAAACGAGAAAAACAGATGGAAGAAACCATCGCCAAATACGAAGAAGAACTACAGGAACTGGAGAAAAGTCGTAAAGAGATTTTGCGAAAGGCCAAAGAAGATGCGGAAAGATTGATACAGGAATCAAATGCCCGAATTGAAAATACCATCCGTATCATCAAGGAAGCACAAGCCGACAAAGAACGTACACAATCGGCACGTCAGGAACTGACTGATTTTAAAAATCAGATAGAAGATATCGAGAAAAAGAACAAGGAAGATGAAATCATCCGGAAAATGGAAAAACTCCGTGAAAAACAAGAGCGGAAAAAAAACAAAAAGGATAAAGCCAAGACGGAATCTTCCCAACTGTCAATACCCAAAGAACAGCCTATCACTGTAGGTAGCACTGTAAAGATCAAAGGTCAATCCAGTGTCGGAGAAGTACTAGGAATTAATGGCAAAAATGCAATAGTTATGTTCGGAATGATAAAAACCAATGTAAAACTGGATAAGCTGGAACGTAGCACACCAATACAGCCCACCCAGAAAACAATGGTAAAAAGCACCTTCGTCAGCAGTGAAACACAAGATCGGGTATATGAAAAGAAACTAAATTTCAAACAAGATATTGATGTACGCGGTATGCGTGGCGATGAAGCGATACAGGCAGTAACTTATTTTATCGATGATGCCATACTATTGGGAATAGACCGTGTACGTATCCTTCACGGAACAGGTACAGGCATACTGCGCACCCTGATTCGCAGCTATTTGGGAAGTGTTCCAGGAGTAGCACACTATCAAGACGAACACGTACAATTTGGTGGGGCAGGTATTACTGTAGTAGACTTAAAATAATATTTTAATAGAATAAGAGGCTGTTTTTAATTAATTTTCTCTATATTCGCACTAAAATTAGAGAAAATTAAAAGCAAAGGTGGCAGCGGGAACTTCTCATACAACTATAAGTATTAAGCTTAATGAGCAAGGGTTTCATGATATTTTCAATAAATATTATGTAACTCTATGCTTATTTGCCAATCAATATACAGAAAACCAAGAAACTTCAGCAGATATTGTACAAGATTCATTTGCCAAACTATGGCAAATAAGAGAAGATTTTTTTTATCTGCATCAGGTAAAAGCATTTTTATATACAGCTGTACGCAATAAAGCACTCAATGAACTGGAGCATTCAAAAGTAGTATATGAATACGCTCAAAATGTCATCGAAAAGAAAAAGGATTCCTTTTTTCACGATGCAATCGTTGAAGAGGAAACTTATCGTATCGTTTCTGAAGCCATAAATAAATTACCTGACCAAATGAAAGCCATTATGCAACTATCTCTGGAAGGGAAAAAAAACGCAGAAATAGCAGACAGACTAAACATATCTACAGAAACAGTCCATACATTAAAGAAAATAGCCTACAAGAAACTCAGAGAGAATTTGAAAGACTACTATTACTTCCTCTTGTTCTTTATATAAAAAGACATTAATTTGTTTTTTTTCAAAAAAAGTCGTTTTATTATTCACCCAAATTTCAAACAGACCTGTTTTATTATAAAAGAGATAAAAAACAGGTCAAAATATGATAAAACAAGATTTCTATATAGCCAACCTCATAGCAAGGTATCTGTCGGAAGAAATAACCCCGGAAGAAACAATAAAACTAACTGCTTGGAGAGAAGAATCTACAGCGCACGAGATTTTATTCAAGAAAATTTGTGATGAAGAAAACCAAAAGCAACATTTCCGGAAAAATACGGCATTCAATCCTTCATCCGGATGGAAAGAAGTGGAAAAGCGAATCAAAAGAAATAATAACAGAAGCAGATATATCAAAATAGTAAGTTATGCCGCAATCATTCTGTTACCTGTCCTTTTTGTAAGTATTTCCATGAAATTCACCTCGCCCGTTTCTCTTTCGGACAAACAGTTCATCGCACAATCCATTCTACCTGGGGAATCCCAAGCTATTCTGACATTGGAGGACGGCCAGACAATCCATATAAATAAAGAAACAGAGAGTCTGCTTGAGAAAATAGACGGAGCCCGAGTCCACATGGACTCTACAATGCTGAATTACCAAGTAACATCAAAAACAGCCCCAAAAAACAAGCCTGTATATAATAAAGTGGAAACTCCACGAGGTGGAGAATATGCTCTATTGTTAAGTGATGGAACAAAAGTGCATCTGAACGCAATGACCAGTCTCCGCTTTCCTGTGACATTTGATAACGGTCCACGCAAAGTGGAACTGGAAGGCGAGGCCTATTTTGAAGTCTGCAAAACAGGGCAACCATTTATAGTATGCACTCAAGGCATGCAAGTAGAAGTGTTGGGAACCACATTCAACATCTCTGCTTATCCACAGGAAGAGTATCAGACAACTTTGGTAAACGGTTCTGTCAAAGTAAATACAGAAACTGGAGAAAGCTGTATTTTAAAGCCTTCCCAGCAAGCTACCATCAGCCTCGGAAACAGCAGCATACAGATACGCATGGTAGATGCCGGATTTTATACTTCATGGATAAAAGGAAAAATTCATTTCAAAGACCAGCGATTGGAAGATATCATGAAAATACTATCACGCTGGTATGACATGGAAGTAATTTTTGCCAATGAGAAAATAAAAGACCTACGCTTTGGATGCAATGTAGATCGGTATTCGGAAATCACTCCATTTGTACGTTTGTTGGAAGAGACTCAAAAAGTACACGTAAAAGTCAATAACAAAACAATCACATTCTATAACTAATAAAAATGATGTATTATGGACAAAAAACACAACTACACCAATCACGGTAAAAGTAGTAAACGTTTGTGGATTACGTTCCTATTTTTCTGTATCATTACCACAGGTTTTATGCAGGCTGCCAACAAAGTGTTTGCACAAGCCACTGTCACAGCCTCATTCAAGAATGCCACGTTGAGTGAAATTCTTTGGGAAATCCAAAGACAAACCGACTTTACTTTTGTATACAGCACCAATGATGTAAAACAAATAAAAGTCCAAAACCTAAATGTAAATAACGAAAAAATAGCCAATGTGCTTGATAAATGTCTTATGAATAGCGGTTTGACCTATTCAGTTCACAACGGCGTTATTGCTATCAAGCAAATTGAAGAAAAAGAGTCTGCTGTTCCTCAACAGAAAACAACATTAACCGGTACAGTACTGGATGAGACGGGAGAACCTATTATTGGAGCGAATATCTTAGTCAAAGGTACTACGAATGGAACTACTACAGATTTGGACGGGCACTTCTCATTAGATGTAGACCGTATACCTGCCACTTTGATTATCTCCTATATAGGTTATGGCAAGCAGGAAATAAAAGCCACTGCCGGAAAGATACTGAAAGTAGTCATGGCTCCTGATAATAATGTTATGGAAGAAGTGGTTGTTACCGGTTATGGTACTTTCAAGAAGTCGGCATACGCAGGGTCTGCTTCTACTATGAAGGCTGATAAAATGAAAGATATTCCGGCTGTTTCATTCAAAGATTTACTACAAGGTAATGCACCCGGGGTACAATTCAGTTCATCGTCAGGTCAACCAGGAGCTTCTTCCTCTTTGAATATTCGCGGTATGGGATCTTTTAATGCCAGTAATTCTCCATTATACGTAATTGACGGAATTCCTATGCGTTCAGGTTCTATCAATACGATGAGTTCAGATGCAGGTCTTGACATTATGTCAACTATCAATAGCTCTGATATTGAAAACATAACAATCATTAAAGATGCCGCTGCCGCCTCTCTCTACGGTTCACGTGCTGCCAATGGTGTAGTACTTATTACTACTAAAAAAGGTAAAAGTGGAAAGCCACAAATTTCATTCAAAGCAGATTGGGGTAGTTCTGATTTCGCAATGGATTATCGTCCTGTTATGGGGGGAGAAGAACGCCGCGAATATATTTATAACGGTCTAGTAGCCGGTGCGTTAAGAGACGGAAATAGTCACGACGAAGCCATAGCATATGCTAATGAAAATATTGACGATTATGCTCCTGTTCCTTGGTGTGGATATGTCGATTGGGATGATATCATGTTCAAAAAAGGAAATCACCAGACTTATGAAGCCTCCATTTCTGGTGGAACAGACAAATTCAAATATTATTCATCTATCTCTTACCTAAAACAAGAAGGTATTGCTATCAACTCCGGTTTAGAACGTATCAGCGGACGTTTAAATGTAGATTATCAAGCAACTGATAAATTAAAATTAGGGGCAAATATGTTATTTGCTACCGTTAATCAAGATGTATATGGTGAAGGTACCTCCTACACTTCTCCTTTCTATTCATCACGTAACGCTGTTGTCCCCTCAGACACACCATACAATGAAGATGGAAGCTGGAACCGCGATTTTATCCGCAACGGTGATCGTAATCCACTATTATCTGCAACTTACGACTATCAACGTGAATATGTTAATCGTGCTTTCAACACTATTTATGGCGAATATGAATTTATTAAAAACTTAAAATTCAAATCAACATTCAGCTATGACTACACCAACACTAAAGGCAAGGATTGGAGTGATCCCCGCACTTCCAATGGTGAGGATGTAAATGGCGGCATGAGCAAAAAATTCTACGAATACAAGAAAATGGTATGGGCAAACCAACTGAGTTATAAGTTTAATATAGCCAACGATCACCATTTTGACGCATTGGTAGGTTATGAAATTGATGACCAATATCGTGACTATCTGTCAGGGTATGCAACTAATTTCGCTACAGCAGACAAAGATGAAATAAGCAATGGTATGAAAACCGAATCCGTTGGTGGCAGCTCTACCAGAACCCGCATGGTATCTTATCTGACACGTGTAAACTATGACTATAAAAATAAATATTATCTAGGTGGTAGTTTCCGTACTGACGGTAGTTCCCGTTTGCATAAAGACAGCCGTTGGGGTAGTTTCTGGTCAGTATCTGCCGCATGGCGTATGATTGAAGAGGAATTCATGAATCCGGCCAAAGGTTGGCTGACCGATTTGAAAATACGCGCATCTTATGGTGTCAATGGCACACTTCCATCTGACTATTTCGGATATATGGGTTTGAGTAGTTTAACCAATGGTTATTTGGAACAACCGGGTATTATCCAATCACAAATCAAAAATACAGATTTAAAATGGGAAACCAATTACAACCTTAACTTAGGTCTGGATTTCAGTTTGTTCAATCGTATAAACGCAACTTTGGAATACTACACTCGTACTACTAAAAATTTGTTGATGGATCGTCCTATCTCTATGACAACAGGTTTCGGCAGCTATCTTATGAATATTGGTGAAGTAAAAAATAAGGGAGTGGAATTGGAAATCAGTTCGACCAATATAAAGACTAAAGATTTCTCTTGGAATACCACTTTCAACATCTCGCACAACAAAAATGAAATTGTGACATTGGATGGCATGCAAACAGAAATTATCAGTGGTACCCAAATACGGAAAGTAGGAAAATCATACCGTACATTTTATATGATAGAGTTCGCAGGGATCAATCCCGAAACAGGCGCTCCCCAATTCTATACCAATGATTTGGACGAAAACGGCAACTATATAAAAGAGATTACAGAAAAATATAGTGAAGCCAATGCTATTGTATTAGATAAGCATGCAGAGCCTAATGTTATCGGAGGTTTATCAAATACATTACGCTATAAATGGTTCGACTTAAACTTCATGTTCTCTTACCAATTTGGCGGTTATTCTTATGACAATTGGGCACAAAAAACAGAGCATGGTGGTAACGACCTAGAAGCAAATATACCAACCTATTATCGCGATAGTTGGAAACAACCTGGTGATATCACAAAATATGAACTATTTATTGAAAGTCCTGATGTAGCGATGAACAAATCCACTACTACTCGCAGGTTACACAGTTCTGACTTCATCCGCCTGAAAACATTAACTTTTGGAATAACTCTGCCCCAAGTATGGACACAAAAAATAGGAGTTAACAATGTACGTGTATATGCTTCCGCAAACAACCTTTGGACATGGGCTGCTTATGATTATTATGATCCTGAAGCTGTCAGTGGTGGTAGTGCCATCTGGGGGACTCCTCCTTTGAAGACTGTAACCTTTGGTCTAAGCGTTAATTTCTAACCCATTAAAAACTTGAATTATGAAAGTATTTAAATATTTATTTATCAGTTCCATTATGTTTGCCGTCACTTCGTGCGGAAATGACTGGCTAGATCTAGCCCCCTCCACACAAGTGGATACAGAAACCAGTATCAATGTTTTGTCAGATATTGAATTCACATTGAACGGAATCTACAGCACAATGCAAAGTTCAGATGCATACTCCGGCCGTCTGGTATATTATGGAGATGTAACTGGAGATGACATGCAGGCTGTAAGTTCAACGAAACGAACCGGTAATTATTACCGTTTCAATTTTACTAAAGACAATGGTCCCAGCAGTCATTGGTCATATCTGTACTCTATTATCCAGAACTGTAATCTGATTCTAATGAATGTTGATAAACTATCTATAGATGAAGATGAAACCGAATATAAAAATGATTTGAAAGGCCAGGCATTAGCCATCCGTGGTATGGCACTATTCGACCTGACACGTATTTTTGGTTATCCCTACCTAAAAGATAACGGAGCTTCATTAGGCGTGCCCATTGTGAAAGAGTTATCAACTATAGACAGTAAACCCGCACGAAATACAGTAGCCGAATGTTATACGGAAATTATTTCCGACCTCAAAAACAGTACAGAGCTGCTGAGCGGTGATTTTAATAAAGGAAAAGTAAACAGATGGGCTGCTATGACATTGTTGAGCCGAGTATATTTATATAAAGGAGAATACAATGAAGCATTGACCATGGCTGAAAATGCAATAAAGGGTGCAGAAAAAGAAGGCTACGCTCTTTGGACAAACGAAGAATATCCAACCGCATGGGGCAATGACGCATCAGCATCCAATCCTGGTGAAATATTATTCGAAATTGTCAATCTGACTACAGACAGTCCGGGCAAAGAAAGCATGGGATATCTGAACTCATACAACGGTTATGACGATATGTGTATTACTTGCTCTTTTTATCAATTATTAAAGAAAGATCCCAAAGACGTCCGGTTGAAAATCTTGAGTTTTGACAAAAAGTACTACGCATACGTCAATAAATACCAACCTCAGCAAGGAGAAAACATAACCGATGCCAATATTCCGCTTATACGCCTTTCAGAAGCCTATCTGAATGCTGCTGAAGCGGCCGTACAGACAGGAGATAATGCCAAAGCAGTGAAATATTTGAATTCCATAGTACAACGAGCTAATCCGGAAAATTCAGTGGAAGGAAAAACATTAACATTAGAAAATGTATTAGACGAACGTCGTAAAGAATTGGTAGCAGAAGGACATCGTATGTACGATGTTATCAGAAATGGAATGACTGTCAAACGAATCGATGTGAAAGACAGTGATATAAACAAAACCAAACATAATACTGCTTACATGGAATATGACTGGAATTTCCATAAAATTCTACTTCCTATTCCCAAAAAAGAAATGGACGCAAATCCTAATATGAAACAGAATCCAGGATATGTCGATTAAATAATTCAAATACCAAATCGATGACAAGCAAGACTAATTTTATCAACTACTTTCTTCTTGCATTTACCCTCGCATTCATCAGTTCCGGCCTTAGTGCCGGAACTCTTGATTTCAAAGACAAGAAGAAAGACAAAGAGAAAAAAGAAGAATTAACAGCCGACGGTCCATACGTATTGTATCAGCCTGACGGCCAAATCAGAGTAATCAATGTAGATAAGAAAGGGAATATCATTGATACCACTTATACCACATTACCTCAAAACTTTACCCTGCATGTGACAGACCACAAAGGCAGGTTTCCATTTGATGTAAAACTACACCCGGTAAAACGTCCCGGATGGAATTATCCCCAGGCAGACAAAGTTTTTGTCATGTCCGACCCTCATGGAAGGCTGGACTGTGTAATCAGCCTGTTACAAGGCAATCATATCATTGATAAAGACTACAAATGGAGCTTCGGGAAAAACCATCTGATGATTATCGGTGATATTTTTGACAGAGGAAAAGATGTACCGCAAATCTTCTGGCTATTTTACAAACTGGAAGAGGAAGCAGCCAAAGCCGGAGGACACGTATCGTTCATGCTGGGAAATCATGAACCGATGGTACTGGCCAATGACCTCCGATACACCAAAGAAAAATATAAAATATTAGCAGAAAAACTAAAGATGAAGTACCCCCGGCTATTCGGTCCCGATACCGAACTGGGCAGATGGTTGGGAACCCGTAACACCATGCAAATGATAGGTAACGACCTATATGTACATGCCGGACTGGGCAAAGACTTCTATGACAAGAACTTGAGCATTCCCACTGTCAATGAAGAAATGAGTAAAGGGCTATTTATGACGAAAAAAGAACGCAAAGCGCTTTCTCCACTCACAGCCTTCCTGTATGGAAACAGCGGTCCCATCTGGTATCGCGGACTGGTACGCACCGATGGCAAATACAATCCGCTGGCAAAAGACTCCCTAGAAATGATTATGGACCGTTATAAGGCAAAACATATTATTGTGGGACATACCATTTTCAAAGATATTTCCACTTTCTATAACGGCAAGGTTATCGGAGTAAATGTGGACAATAAAGAAAACCGGGAAAAAAAGCGCGGACGTGCCATGCTGATTAAAAATAATCAGTATTTTGTCGTCGGTGACAAAGGTATACAAAGACAATTAGAATAAAGACAATACACCAAATCCTACCGGTGGTTTTCCAAACTCTCCTGACAACTTTCCTATTTGTCAAGAGAGTTTTTCTTTTCCTTTTTTGCTACTTTCCCCCTTTTATTTTATACCTTTGTTCCTCATAATAACTAACCTTATAAAACGAAATGAAATCTATCCGAGAACTATACCGCATCGGCACCGGTCCGTCCAGCAGTCATACTATGGGACCGCGCAAGGCTGCTGAAATCTTCTTAGGAAAACATCCCGAAGCCAAAGCTTTTCAAGTTACTCTTTATGGAAGCCTCGCCGCTACCGGTAAAGGACACATGACCGATGTAGCCATTTTAGATACATTGCAACCGCATGCGCCTACAGAAATTATCTGGAAAGCCCATGTCTTCTATCCGTTTCATCCCAATGGAATGACTTTCAAATCTTTGAATGAAAAAGGAAAGGTGACAGATGAATGGACTGTTTTCAGTGTAGGCGGAGGTGCTCTAGCCGAAGAAGGGCACGACAAAGGCTCAACTCCGGAAATCTATGATATGAACCGTATGAGTGAAATCCTCTACTGGTGTGAACGTACCGGACGCAATTACTGGGAATACGTCCAGCAATGTGAAGACGAAGACATTTGGGACTATCTGGCAGAAGTATGGAAAACCATGAGAGAAGCCATTGAGCGTGGTTTGGATCAAGAAGGCGTATTACCCGGGCCACTCAATCTGCGCAGAAAAGCCTCCACTTACTATATTAAGGCAAAAGGTTATAAGGACAATCTGCGTTCCCGCGGGTTAGTATTCTCATACGCTCTGGCAGTCAGTGAAGAAAACGCCTCAGGTGGCAAAATCGTCACAGCCCCTACTTGCGGATCATGCGGAGTGGTTCCGGCTGTACTTTATCACTTGCAAAAAAGCCGTGACTTCAGCGATATGCGGATTTTAAGAGCACTGGCTACTGCCGGATTGATAGGAAATATAGTAAAACACAACGCCTCCATTTCCGGAGCCGAAGCCGGTTGCCAGGCAGAAGTAGGAGTGGCCTGTTCAATGGCATCCGCCGCTGCCAGCCAATTATTCGGAGGTAGCCCGGCCCAGATAGAGTATGCAGCCGAAATGGGCTTGGAGCATCACTTGGGAATGACTTGCGATCCGGTATGCGGATTGGTACAAATCCCTTGTATCGAAAGAAATGCCTATGCAGCGGCCCGAGCTCTTGATGCCAATATCTATTCTGCCTTTACAGACGGTAATCACCGTGTATCCTTTGACAAAGTGGTGGAAGTAATGAAACAGACCGGTCATGACCTTCCTTCCTTATATAAGGAAACCAGCGAAGGCGGTCTGGCAAAGGATTACGAGCCGATGGATTAATAACAGGGCAAAGACCGAGAACTGTATTTATAATACATAAGAGGGTGAATCAAAATTCGTTGCAACTATCTTTTTCAACGCTGATAATAAAAAGATAGTTCAATTTATTTCTGATACACCCTCTTATGGCATCATTACTATAAGGAGAGATAGTTCCCCTATTACAGAAAAAATCTTTTTTAATCGCTCAACTTCAAGAATCCTCCAAACTGATCGAAGTCTACTTCCAATCCATTTTCCAATGTCAGTTCATATCCCTTGCGGTTACGTTCTATCTTCACCGTTTTATGCCCGTTATAATTAGCTTTCATATACTTGGAAATAGCCTGAGGGATAAAAGTAGAAGGAACCGACTTGTTCTTGCAATCTATCTCAAGCCACTCTCCCTTTGAATTGAACTCCAATTCAATGCCATCGGCCAATTTCACATCATAGGAAGTGGTCTGAAACAAGTCCTTTTCAATCTTGATATACGCAACTTTAGTCTGAGAGAAATGTTTGCCGATCATTTCACGTGCGGCAACAGGAAGCTTATTCACATCGCGGGTCACAACATCGCCTGCCATGGCGAACTGAAGAGAGCATACCAGCATAGCCATTAAAAATAAAATCTTTCTCATAATCTAATTTATTCTTTAGTTAGTTAATGCCATACCAACAACTAACCGCCTAAAAAGATTATGACGCGAAAAATTATTCCTGTATTTTAGATTTAATTAAGGCTGTCTCCCAACATGGGAGGAAGCTCCTCCATATCCTCATTTTTAGATATGCTCATTTTTCCTTCAGGAGTAATAGTGATGGAGAAAGGAATATACAAATCTGTCTGAGGATAACTCACACTGGCAGCCAATATGATATTTTTTCCCTCACGGGTCTTCTCTTCATCAAATACCACGCCCTCCAATATAAAATGACGGAGATGATCAGCACTTACGAATCCAGAGAAACTTTGCTTGGTAAAAGTTTTGGCAAAGACCCGGCTCCCATTTTCACGGGAAATTCTAACGATAATACGATTGTCGGCAAAAATTCCCAAGTCACTTTTGACTGAAGGCAGAGAATCACTGGGAGCACGCTCTATAAACAAATTATATTTTTTTCCGCCACTGACAATATGCTGGTCAATACGTGAAACCTGCATACGCTGCAAACCTGTCACATGATCCACACTGTCTATTTGGAACATCAATTGTTCTGCATCAACGGAAGCCTCTTTCTTACCTCCGCAAGCGGTCATTACAACCAGCAAAACGACAAATAAAAAATATATCTGTTTCATCTAAATCTCGATTTCTAGGTGACAAAGTAACAAAAAGTAACGGACACTCACAAGAAAACCTCCATAAAAAGCGAAAACCGGGCAATATCACATTGGCCGGCCTTCAGAGAAAACTAAAAACTAAACTAAATTATTTATTAAGTTAGACTAAACCCAAAAGAAAAGGTTTAATCTCACTTAGAAAAAAATATTCTTTCTTTGAAAGGCATTCCTGCTACAACGCCTTCCAAAAATCCATAAAATTCTTATAAAGCCCATAGCAGACCAACTGATCTTCCTCCTCCAACTCATAATTTTCCTCAAAATGATTCTCCACCTGATGCTCCAATATCGAAATACCCAAACCGTTCAGCACTTTCTCCCCTTTTATCAATGCAATGATTTTTATATTGAATTCCGTTTCTAATGACAGATCACTCACCTTATAGCCTACAAAACAAGAAGGAAGTTTGAACTTCATCACATAATGTTCCTCGTCAATCTGAAAAGACTCCACATTGACGTGTAAATCCAACAACTGAACCAAGCTCCGTGCCGCTTCTTTCTCCGGTGTCAGAATACTATCTAAATTAAAAGCCTCAAGCACGGTCTTATGCACATCATCTACCGCACGGGCATAGATATGTTTCACTCCTTTCTTTTTCAGCAGTGCCACCACACGCACAGAAGCACCAAAATTCTCGCCGATAGCAACAATAACCACATCCACATCTTTCAGTGGCAGCACACTGAGCGATTGTTCGTCCGTAGCATCAATAATAAAAGAAGTCGCGATTTTGTCCTTCAACACATCCACACGATGCTCGTTTGTATCCACTCCTATCACCTCATGTCCCAATACGGAAAGCTCTTCGGCCAACACTCCGCCGTAATTTCCTAAACCAATAATAATGTATTTCATAACTAGTTGATTATGATGTTATCACTCGGATATTTATATTTTGTTATTTTTTTCTGTTTAATAAGGCTGGATATCAAAGTAAGCACCCCTACTCGTCCGATAAACATCAGAACAATGACAATCAGTTTGCTGTCACTTCCCAAAGTAGGTGTCAGATCCAGGCTTGAACCTACCGTACTGAGTGCCGAAGTACACTCAAAAACCAACGCCATCACTGAAGCCTGCGGCTCTAGAATGCTTAAACCGAAGATACCCGCGAAAACAATCAGCAGATAAAGAATCAATGTGGCATTAGAACGCCGGATGGAATCATGAGATAACTCCCTGTTGAAAATATTGACTTTATCGGCACCTATAAGAATAGCACGCAAGTTCAACATGACTACAGCAAACACATTCACCTTCACACCACCGGCCGTAGACTGCGTACCGCCGCCAATCATCATCAGCACCACCATCAGCAGCAACGTCTGCACACTGAAAGTAGTCATGCCCACACTTGAAAATCCTGCCGTACGGGGACAAGTTGCGTTAAAAAAGCCCTGCACCCATTTCTCTGTAGCCGTCATTCCCGCAAAAGCATGATTCCATTCGAAAACAACAATGGCCACAGTACCCGTCACTAGCAAGATAGCCGTCATAATCAATACGATACGGGTATTCAGGTTATATAAATGTATTTTACGGATTGTCCTCTTATTCTTTTTGACATAACGGTGATACAAGCGCTTGCTTTCATAAGAAACCGTTTCATACAGATTTACCAGAATCGGGAAACCTATACCTCCCAAAATAACCAGGAAAGAGATAGTGATATATAGCAAGTTATGATTATGAAGTACCAGTTCGTTACCTAAGTTTCCATACAAAGTAGAGAATCCGGCATTGCAAAAGGCAGAGATGGAATGGAAAGCAGAAAAAGCCAGTTCTTCCTCAATATCCATGCCCATAGTGCCATGTATACTTAAAAAAATAACCCCCATCCCAGCAGCCTCTATCACCAAGGTAAACCCTAATATATATAATAAGGTGGAAAGCAGCGAACTGAGTGACTGCGAGCTTACCATATCACGGACCACCAACTGATTGTAGAGCGAAGTATTCCCCATAAAAAACATGGCAAAGAAACTGGTCAGGGTCATGACTCCCAAACCGCCGATTTGTATCAGCATGATAATGATGAACAACCCCTCGGACGTGAATGTAGAAGAGACATCGACCGAAACCAACCCCGTGACACAAATGGCACTGGTAGCGGTAAACAGAGCATCGATAAAGGAAATGCCATGATAAGTGGCACGCGGAAGCATCAGTAACGCTGCCCCTATCAGAATAAATATGAGAAAACTGGATGCAAAGATCAAAGACGGGTTGGTGCGCCTGCCCAGCAGCCGGACTATCCCATTAGACAATTGCAGCAGCGAAAGCAAAGTGAGCAGCACCACATGATATAAACGACTGTGGAAAAAAGACCAGAAATCATGAATTCCCCCTTGCACCTCCGGTTCATGGAAAATAACTGGAATCAAAGTCAGATAAAGCATCAGACTCAGTATCCATGCCAGTCCCCGGTACTTCCGCTTGGTATCCGAGTAATTTAATAAAAGATGCAGGGAAATATCAACCAGAAAAACAATCCAGACAAAATGATACAGCGTGTTTATCATCTCCATTTCTTCAAAAGAAATAAGAAATCCATGCTCATAAACCAATGTAAGGATGAACAAGGCCGACATCATATAAGTTATCCCGTCCATCCATTTCAGCAATCGCTCTATGTACGGTTTTACTAACTTCTTACGATAGATAAATAGTTTGTGTAAAGGTTCCATGTCGATATCATCTTGCATTAACAGAAAACAAACTTAATCAAAATATTCACATCTCTGCCTATAATAACAAATAACTTCGCATTTTTACTCTGACATCCCTTTTTTTATTGTTCCCGACAAAAAAGCAGTTGAAAATTAGTAAGGAATACTTTTTTTTACCTAATTTTGACCGCAAAACTATTAAATTGAAAGATTATGAGCACAAAACAGAAACGTTTTATCTTACCAGAGGATGAAATTCCTAAATACTGGTACAACATACAGGCAGACATGAAGACCAAACCCATGCCGCCGTTGAACCCTAAAACCAAAGAAGCGCTGAAACCGGAAGACCTCTACCCCATTTTTGCCAAAGAACTTTGCAAACAGGAATTAAACCAGACAGACGCATGGATTGAAATTCCCGAAGCAGTGCGTGAAATGTACAAATACTATCGCAGCACACCATTGGTACGTGCCTACGGACTGGAAAAAGCACTAGGGACTCCCGCACATATTTATTTCAAAAATGAAAGTGTCAGCCCCATCGGCTCCCACAAACTGAACTCGGCTCTGGCCCAGGCATATTATTGCAAGGAAGAAGGCGTAACCAATGTCACTACAGAAACCGGTGCCGGACAATGGGGCGCCGCTCTATCGTATGCCGCAAAGGTATTCGGGCTGGAAGCTGCCGTTTATCAAGTAAAGATCAGCTATAATCAGAAGCCCTATCGCCGCAGCATCATGCAGACATTCGGAGCAACGGTCACCGCCTCTCCATCCATGTCTACCCGTGCCGGCAAGGATATCATTACCCGTAATCCCAATTATCAAGGTTCACTGGGAACAGCCATCTCCGAAGCTATCGAACTGGCAATGAGCACTCCCAACTGTAAATATACACTAGGGTCGGTATTAAGCCATGTCACACTGCATCAAACGGTTATCGGTCTGGAAGCCGAAAAGCAAATGGAAATGGCAGGCGAATATCCCGACATGATTATCGGTTGCTTTGGTGGCGGTTCCAATTTTGGAGGAATCTGCTTCCCCTTTATGCGCCACACTATCCTGAATGGGAAACAAACCCGATACATTGCTGCCGAACCGGCTTCGTGCCCGAAACTGACCCGTGGTAAATTCCAGTATGACTTTGGCGACGAAGCCGGATATACCCCGTTGCTGCCCATGTTTACACTGGGGCATAATTTCTCTCCGGCCAATATCCATGCGGGAGGTCTCCGTTATCACGGTGCAGGTGTCATCGTTTCACAATTATTGAAAGACAATCTGATGGAAGCGGTTGATATCCAGCAATTAGAATCCTTCCAGGCTGGTTGTTTGTTCGCACAAGCAGAAGGAATCATTCCGGCTCCCGAATCGTGCCATGCCATCGCCGCCGCTGTACGCGAGGCGAACAAGTGCAAAGAATCCGGTGAAGAGAAAGTGATCCTGTTCAACCTTTCAGGTCACGGGCTGATTGATATGGCCTCATACGACCAATACCTGGCAGGTAACTTGATGAATTATGAGTTAAAAGACGAAGATATCCAGAAGAACTTGGATGAAATAAAAGACATGTAATCAGGACATAAAATAAACGAAGGATACGGAAAGGATATATTATCCTATAAACTACGGCAAGCTAAGCGGTTGTATCCTTCAGGTTAAGGGTTCTTTTACTGACAACTTCTATCTCCCAAACTTGCGGAGTTAACTCCATAGCCTTTGGAGTTATCTCCATAAGCTTGGGAGTTAACTCCAAAGGCTATGGAGATAGAAAGGATACGTTCGTTTAAGCTTAGGGATAGGATAGAAAAGGCTTAACCATACAATGAAAGACACAAACCACTCTACCGGCGGGATATAACATTAACATAAGTTCGATATAAGAAATAACTCGTTACAGGATGGTTTTGAGTTAAATGACAAAAGGATTATTAAAATTCAATATCAGTCTTGCTCATATTCCTGTCAGTTATAAGCTAGTCTTATAATAAACTCATGTTATCATAAGAAAAAATCCGCGTTATCCCGCACAACCCGCACCTAAAAAATGATTCAAAACCACAAAATAACAGGCACTTCAAGCCTGTTTATAAAGAAAATGAACTATTTTACAGGATTATGTATGAAAAGTACAAATTAATTTCCCTTTTTATTCCTTTCTTTGCACAGTTACATCAATAATCCAAATAAGTATGAAAAACATCATGAAGCTTTTCTTGTATGCTGCATTACCTTTGGCATTAATTGCACTAGGCAGTTGTAGCTACCCTAAAAACATCACGTTCAAAGCCGACTCACAAACAGGGGCGCTAAGCGGACTTTATCTGACAAGCGACACTTCCATGAACTGGATCCTGCGTACGGATGGAACACAATACGAATGGGTGGACTCCCGCTATGGATGGGGATTGGGACATCTTCGGATAAACGGCACTGAATACTCCTGGAATATCCCGACAAAAAAACATGACACGAGCCATCACATGACCGTGAAATACCAGACAGGTGACATAGAAATAAACGTAGCCCGAAAATGGAACAGGGACGGGAACCTGGTAGAATCCTACGAATTCGCAAACACCGGAGAAAAAGACGCCGACTTACAGGACATTGCCATCAACACACCTTTCAATGACAATTATCCGGATGCCCGGACTTGCTACGAAGCCCGTTGCAATGCACATATATGGGCAGGAGGAAATGAAGCCTATGTCTATTGCACCCGGATGAGCGGAGCCCCCGGCGGATTGGGACTGATTATGGAAGAAGGTGCCATTAAAGGCTATGAAGTGAGGGAGCGCTCGCAGAAAAAAGGAAGCTCCAACTTCCGCGGTGTTTTCCAACTTAATCCACAGGACAAGACTTTAAAGCCGGGAGAATGTTATACCATACAATGGTTACTCCTATCGGCGGACAACTGGGATGAATTCCAAGCAAAAGCCATAGACAACGGTCTGATCATAGCCTCAGCAGACCGTTATGTAGTAGAAGCAGGCGAAAAAATAAATGTTTCGTTCAAAAGCAACTGCCCCTCACTGAAAGGCAAGCTATTGCTGAACGGTAAAGAAGTGGCAGAAGTAAGCGGTGACAACATCAATTATACCACCATAATAAATGAACCCGGAGAGAAGATTTTCACACTGGCTTACGGGAACGGAAAGCAAACGTCGGTAGAGTGTCTTGCCGTCAGCAACTTTGACAGCCTGGTCAACCACCGGTGTCAGTTCATTGCCGGACACCAACAGTTCATCAAGCCCGGTGACCCTAGAAGCGGTGCCTTCATTGTTTATGACAACGATACCGAATCCCTTTACATCAACGGAGAAAGTGGCAGCAAACGCTCTGACTGCGACGAAGCCAGAGAAAGGGTAGCTATGGGGATTCTGCTGGCTCTACAATACCAACGTACTTCCGACAAAAAATTAATGGATGCCCTGAACAACTACGTATCTTTCATCCGCCGCATCCAGAAACCGGACTACACAACCAATTCCACCGTAGACTTCAAGAGCAAGAACCGGGGATACAACTATCCGTGGGTAGCCGATTTCTGGTTTACCATGTTCCGCACCACAGGCAATAAACAATATCTGAAAGACGGGTACGGCACACTGCGTGCACTGGTCCGTTATTTCAAGCATGGTTTTTATTGCATCAATATCCCGACCTACGGCTATACTCTATTGAAAGAAAACGGATTTACTGCCGAAGCGGACACTCTGCTGAACGATTTCAAATCAATGGCAGACGTATTTTGTGAAAACGGGCCTAATTATCCGACCTCCGAAGTCAATTACGAACAGAGCATCGTAGCTCCGTCCATTATCCATCTGCTGAATGTATATATGCTCACCGGGGATGAAAAATATCTGAAAGGGGCCGAAAGCCAGCTTCCTTTATTAGAATCATTTGGCGGAAAACAGCCCAGTTTCCACCTTTATGACATCGCTATTCGTCACTGGGATGGTTATTGGTTTGGAAAAGACCGGATTTGGGGAGATACCTTCCCACATTACTGGAGCACTTTATCGGGTATTGCCTTCCGTCTTTATGCCAAAGCGACCGGAAAACAAGAATATACAGAACGGGCCTTGAATATTTTCCGGAACAATCTATGCCTCTTCACCGAAGACGGAAGAGGAAGCTGCGCCTTTATCTATCCGGACAAAGTGAACGGACAAAAAGCTCATCTTTATGACCCGTTTGCCAATGACCAGGATTGGGCAATGGTATTTTGGTTGGAGTATGGCACGGATTTCAAGTAAATGAGGAGATGCCGAAAGTCCGATAGTGCTGTCATGTATTCAGCTGTAGGGGCAGGGATTGCCTCATAGCCGTCAAGCAAAGGAAAAACATCTACCGTAGAACACCGACCCAAAAGGGTCGGTTTCTTCATTTTATAAGTTTTAGATAACAGTCTGCAGGCTCCTCCAGAGTTCCGCTTCTCTCCCGACTTTATCGTCAAGAAGCTGCTTACAAGACCACGGTCGGTCATACTTTGGAAAGAGAACCTGCAACTGCTTTCGTACTATCAGGCAGATACACGAGCCTGCCCCTACGGTGGTGAAAATACTATTTGCCAACTCAGATTGACGAATATAAGTTTTTTTGCCTGCCCGAACTAACGGGCACGATCTTGGGAGAATATGCAAATCAGCCTATTTTCGGGCGAGCAAGCCTCGCTCTTACAAGCAAAATGATAGCTGAATTCCTTAAATATGTTTTCATCCAGCCACAAACTATGGTTCAAAGCTGCGAAGCATTTTAATCTCGTCCCGCCAAATGGTGTCATCGGGAGTTTCAAGAATAACGGGCATATTGTCAAAACGGGAATCCTGCATAAAGCGGCGGAAGAAATCAATACCAATCAGCCCCTTTCCGATACTGTCATGACGGTCTACCCGGCTACCCAATGGTTTCTTTGAGTCATTCAAGTGAATGGCACACAAATAGTTTCTCCCCACTACCTCATCAAACTCGGTAAAGACCCGGTCATATTCATTCACAATATCATAACCGGCGGTATAGGTATGGCAAGTATCCAGGCAAACTCCCACACGAGATTTATCCTCTACCTTATCTATAATATATCTCAAATGCCAGAATTCATTTCCCACATTACTTCCCTGTCCGGCCGTATTCTCAATCACAGCAGTCACACCGGTCGTCTTATCCAAAGTCATATTGACAGACTCGGCAATCCTGTCCAGACACTTCTCTATGGATATCTTGTTCAAATGACTTCCGGGATGAAAATTCAGCATTTTCAATCCTAAAAGCTCGCAACGCTGCATTTCGTCCAAAAATGCTGCACGACTCTTCTCCAGCCCTTCCTCGTCAGGATGTCCCAAATTTATCAGATAACTGTCATGAGGAAGAACATACCGGGCATCAAAACCTTCTTTCTCGCAGTTTTCTTTAAACAGAGTAACACTCTCGACAGACAAAGGTTTTGCAATCCATTGCCTCTGATTCTTTGTAAAAAGAGCGAATGCGTCCGCTCCTATCCCTAATGCATTAACGGGGGCCATTTCCACGCCCCCGCTTACGGATACATGTGCACCTATTTTTTTCATTCTCTTTCCATTATTGATAGACACAAAGATAGGAA
>DXLM01000043.1 GCA_019414725.1 Bacteroides sp. | reverse complement strand
TTTTATTTACTGCCAGAGCCGCTTAGGCTTGGCGAATTTTTAACGAACTATTGATCATAATATTAGTGGAATTAGTTTTATTCATTATTAGAATCTGATTAAACAAAGAAAATTCAGAAATAATTAAGTTGAATTTGTCATAGTGATTGAATATTAAAGGTTTAACAATTATATTGATTTTTAGCACAAATATAGGTTTATCCTATTAATTCACTCTTAATTTTGTCTTAATAGCAATTGTAATAGTAATAAAAATGTGAAATTTTAAAAGTTTAACAAAAGGTATGTATCCTCTAATAAAAAACCGAGGTCGTTTCAACTTCGAAACGACCTCGGTTTTTTATTAAAGAGAGAGATTGTCAAATTAACGAACAAATTCTTCATAAGAAAATTCGGGAGGTGTATTTAATATTCGCTCATAATCTGAGCAGAATTTGTCATAACACTGTTTAGATAGACCTTTATGTCCCATTTTGTATAAAAGAGTGCACTTTAAACGAATGGCATCCTCATCAATGCAGTCGATTGCTAAGATTACATCTACAATACGGAATAATAATCGTGGGTCATCTTTTATACTATCTAAAGTTGCGATTTCTAACAAAGTGTCAGTTATATTTACATAATAATCTGATTTATATTCATCAAGCCATTCAATATTGATATTAGGTAATAAACTTCCAGGACTACTCCAGGTCAATAATAACTCTAGTTTCTCTTTATCTATAGACAAATTTTCCTGTTTCCTATTTTTTAGATCTTCTAGTAAAGCAGATATATGATAATAATCACAGGTAACATTAGTTCCTAATTCTAAAAACCAATAGCCATTTTTATGTACTATTGTAATATCTCCTATTTTGCTTGCCAGCAGTCTTAATTTACGGATATTGACACTGCGATTATTAGCAGCACTTGTTTTACTCATATCAAACCAAAAAGTTTCATCTAGACGTTGCGAAGTAACTCCTTTTTCATTCTTTATAGAATTTAGAAGTAAGAATAAGAATAAATGTTTTAATGTTGGGGTAAAATCTCCTGTAATGTCTTGTCCTAAAGAATCAAAAACTTGAAAGCCTCCTACTAGAAAAATTGTAGATTTAACTTCCTTTCTATTGATTTTTTGAGTAGTAATTTCCAAAGGTATATGTTCTAATTTTTCTGCTAAAGATAAATTATTGAGGGTTTTTGTTTCTGGAAGCTTCTTTACTTGTTGCCTTTTTTTTCTCCAATGAAGCATCAATAATATTAAAATAAATATGGTTATTCCCGTCAAATACCCCCATTTATCTGATTTATTTTCAATATTAGAAGTTTTGGTTGGTATTAAAGGAGGAAATGCTAATTTGTAAATACGGCATAAAGAACTTTCATTCTTTGAAGGTTCTAATATAACAGCATAAAGTGAGGTATCATTAGGATGATAGAAAAGATCACAATATGAATAGATATCTCTGAATTTGTATAAAATAGAATCACTAACAATTTGTCTTATAGGTCTGTTTGTCTTAATTAAGAATTGGCTTAAGTAGATAGCTGTATTGTAACAATCATTTCTATATGTTAAGGCATATATGCTGTTAGTAAGAGTATCAACGATAGCAGAATTACCCATTACAAAATGTTCGTCAGTATGATTCATCTCCCATAGTTTTTTGCATGTACCAGTGTTCAAATTCAATAAATATAAATCATAAAAGTTTTGAGGAAAGTCTTCCTGTTTTCCTGAATGACTTCCATATCCACCTAGAACAAGTAGTTTATTATCAGAATATTTTCCTAAAGCTGATAAATATCGTGGAGAGATCAGTGTATCTAAATTCATTTGAGACCATTTAAAATTGTCTTTTAGATTATATTCGTAAAGTGCCCCGCTATATTGATGTCTGCCATATCCTCCATAAAGATATAGTTTATCGTGATCTTTGTCAAAAAAACGATTATGATGTTGATTGTCATCTACTGTTATTTTTTGATTGACACTCCATGAAGATGTTGTTGGATTAAACCAATTTAATTTATTATGATAAATATTGTATGAAAGGAGAGTTTTCTTTAATGGATGAAATAGCATTTGACTGGAAACTCCTAAAAAAGGAGCCCCTTTAAATGATAGGGTATCTAAAGTTTTATTATTGACATTATATGTATATAGTTTTTTATCTGAAGCTACAAAAAAATTACCTTTTATCTCATCAAATGCAAGTTGAGGATTCTTATAATCAATCTCAAAAGAAGTAACCCGTTGCCAATGGTAATGTTTATCTATTTCCCATTTCCCATTTTTTACATATGCTGGTAAGTCAGAAATACTATCATAGACAAAGTTATTAGTGGTTTTACTACTTCTGTCTAACTTCCAATAATAAAAAGTTTTTCCTTGAAGAGATTGAAGAGAAAGATTTCTTATAGACATTGGTGCTACATCTCCAGAAAAAAAACGTCCTAAATTACTGGCTCCAAAAATAATTTGAACATCATTAAAATCGCGAAAAGAATGTGATAGATATATATTTTTTCCATTGATTTTTATTTTGGCTGAGTTTGGAAAAAACTGAATCTGTATTGGCATCCATTGATCTTTTCTTATTAACATAGAATCGGCAAGATATACCATTTGAGATTTCTCATGGCTAGATCCAGAAATGATACTGATCTTAGAGTCATACAGATAAGAAACTAAATCTAAATTTTGATCATTATGTGATATAACTCTTAATATGTATCCATAAGTATATAATTCTTGACGTAATTTGATGTCAAAGTTCATTATAAAACCTTCTGCAGGGAATGATATTCCTTTTCCTGAGTTTAAGATTAAGCTTGTCCGATGATCTTGGTCTACTGTATGGGCAGCAAATGTTAATCCATAATTTTCAATTTTATGCTCAAATGTATACCCGTAAGAAGTTGCTGATAATGAAAGATATATCAGTAAAATTATAATTTGATGGAGTCGGTGAAATATCATATGATTGTGAGTTTCTATTATTAAATTATCACAAAATTATGACTTTTATCTTTTATTCCTAATAATATTATGAATTATTGTAATTGCAAAATATTTAGTAAAGGGAGCGAAGAGTAAACGCATGAATAATTTCTTTGAAACCTGTGTTGGATAAGGTTTTAAAGTAAGCTTAGCATTATTCTGAGATCATATTTATAAAGTATAGGAAAAAGAACAGCATCTTTTAGGAAATTCTTCTCGATCTTTTTTGAAAATTTGTACAGAATTTCTTAGGCTTTTCAGCATCTTTTTTTTAAAAAGAAAGCTCGCCCTAAACAATGTCATCTATTTTTAAGATAACCTTGCTTAGGGCGAGTTAATATAATCTTGTGTTTGATATTTATTTTACAATGGAAGTCAACGGATGCCTATTTCCTTTTATATCGGTGAGGAATGCCTTGGCTGAACCAAAGTTCAGATACATATCCAGTCGGACTGGCAGATGGTTACGGTCGTCGGTTACATAAAAGGTGATAACCTCTTTTTCTTTGTTGTTTACATATTCTACCAGTGAGAAAACCAGACAACGATAAGTAACTCCTTGTTCAGAGGTGAAGTTTTCTTTTCCTCTATAAATCAAAGTCTGTTTTTCTATGGCGCGACCTGTTGCCATAGAGAATAGTATTTTTACTCCCGGTTTGTAATCCGAAGGATCGTATGAACGAGCTTGCAGCAAGATACTCAGCATGTCGTAAACACACACAGGCATTTCATCATGCTTTTTATCTGTCTTACCATATAAGGTACGTTGCTGGTCGACAATGCATTTTCCATTGCGGTAGCTGAAGTTCACTTCGTCTACAGTATAGCGTTTTCCTTCTTCTGCTCCTTTACGGAAATATAAAGGCTCCAACTGTTGTGTAGTAATACATGTTAATGTATCACGCATCTTGAAGAAAAAGTCTATTTTTTTATTTGTGTACGACTGCAAGTCTGTTTTCAGGCAAGGCTGACCTTTGTGTGTCGTTTCATTGACAGTCATTTTAGCCCAACCTGCATTTATCCAGATAAATTTCCAGTTGAATTTCAGTTCGTAACTTAGTGTTTCTCCCGGTTTAATTGCATCGTTTTCAGCGCCGCATTGTGCTTTAGCTGCCGTACCTCCTATCAGGAGGCACAGGCATAAAAAGATTTTCTTTATCATGACCTTCCTAGATTTCTGGCTCGTTCCTTATTCCTGTCTTTTATCTTCTTGGTTTCGTCAGGTTTCTGTTTCTTTATTTCATCCAGTTTCTGCTTGTCGAGTGGGGTAGCATGTAGGTTCCATGTTTCCTCAAACTCAAAGTTAGCTTTCATTTCCCATACTTTGGGGAAGTAAAAAACTTCTTCTGCCTGACGTTTGTCTTCATAAAGTCCTGTATCCCACTTTCCGTTATTATTATTATCGTTAATCAGTCGGATATAGTATTTCGTACTTGGTTGCAGGAAGTAAAAGTCACATGTTTTTTTATCTGTAACTGGTTGCTGGCGTACTACGGCATCACTGCTGTTCAACAGTTGTACGATAGCGTGTGGTCCTGCACCTACGATGTTCAGGTAAAGCGTTCCGTAATCTTCAAGCGTCTTAACCTTTAGTGTGTTCTCTATTTTATCAGAAGACAGACCGTAAATACCTTTAAAACAAAGAGAATCAATAGTTAGCTTGTATTCTACTCCCGGCTGCCAGTTTGCCAGTATCTGATAACGCCGTGGAGCTACACTGTCTGCTTGAAAAATGAAAGGTATATCCTGCCATACAGAGTCTACCATTGTACTCATGTGTATGGCCGATGTATCTATACTAGCCAGAGGCTCTTCAAAGCTCAGTACAATGTTTCGGTTTAGGTCGAGCGCTGAAGGTGCATCCGTATTGACAGTCAGAAATTGAGTTTCTACGGTTAGCGTATCTCCTTTCTTTTCACGTCTTTTACGCTCTTTTTCTTTTTTCTTATTCTCTTCCTCCAATAAAGCGAGTCGTCTAGCTTTTGGTATTTTGTTTATCATACGTAACGTATCAGTCTTGGGAACCAGTTTTCCAAGAGTATCTGTTGCGAGATAATCCAGCTGCAAAGTCAGGGTATCACGTTCGCACAGAGCGGTATCCTTTATCCAGTAAAGAATGCTATCGTTGCGCGGATTGGCTTCGACAATCAATTCTTTTTCATCGAAGTCTAACCCTTTTAAAGTGGGTAGTGTATCCGATTTAGCACTGAAATAGAGTGAGAACTGCGTTGTTTTGGGGCGCTCACTCTTCATTAGGTACTGGAGACTGCTTTCTTCCTTGAATGCCCGTAATATGATATTGTCTGGCAAAAAGCGAGTATAGTTGACTTGTTTTATTGTATCAATTTTTGTTGTATCTTTCTCATTCCATAATGTATCCTGGCGGACAGCACCTTCCATGCTGGGTACAATGACGGAGTCCTGAAAAGCAATTACTTCTGTTTTTGAATCGAACAGATAGTTCTGGTTTCCATCCATCAAAGCATAAATTCGATAACTGCCTGGAGCAATACCACGGATAGTGAACTGTCCGCGACTGTCAGTACGTGAGATACGATCGAATGGGAGTGTGGTGAAGGCCGAATCATTCAGGTTTTTATGCAATCCTACCTGAATTCCTTTTATAGGTTCCAGATTTTCGGCATTTAATACAGTACCCGATACTTGCATGGTATCAATTCTATCTCCGGTAGAAAAAGCATATGAGAATTGTCCCAAGGGGTTTCCTTCATTATTGTCTACAATAGCATCGCCGAAGTCGATTGTGTAGGTAGTATTTTCTTGTAAAGTATCGAAAAACTCTACAAGTACACGCTTTCCGCTAGTTTTCACTTCGGGGCTTTCTTTTTGCGGTGGAGAAATGATTACCTTCTCAGAAGCGTTTTCAAGTTTGATAAATTCATCAAATTCGATTGAAATCTTCTTACGAGTATTATTGGTTGCATTTGGCTCAGGTATAGCACGTATAAATTTAGGGGGATCTTCATCATAAGGTCCTCCATCAGGTGATCCGGTACTTGCACATGCATAGAATCCGATGATTACCAGTAATATGGCTATGTATTTAGGTATGGGCTTCATATATTAAGTTTTAGCATTTCTTCGATGTAGTCACGGTTGTTGCTCAAACGCGGTACTTTATGTTGTCCGCCCAGTTTCCCTTTTTGCTTTAACCAGTCGTGGAACAGATTAGGGCGTGCTACGATAATTTCCAGTTCCTGCAACGTAATATCTTTATGACGCTTGGCTTCATAATCAGAATTGATATCCTGCAATGCTTTATCAAGTGTATGTCTGAAGTTTTCCAGAGAGTCGGGCATAGTACTGAATTCTATCAGCCATTGATGTCGGCATTTTGCATTAGCATCCATAAATACCGGTGCAGCTGAGTATTCTAGTACTTGAGCACCTGTTGCGGCGCAGGCACGTGCCAGGCCTTTTTCTGCATTATCTACCATCAACTCTTCGCCGAAGGCGTTGATAAAATGCTTTGTACGGCCGGAAATTACAAATTTATACGGTGATTTTTGCGTAAACTTGACCGTATCTCCAATAATGTATCTCCATAGTCCGCAGGAGGTACTGATTACCATTGCATAATTCTTGCCGATTTCTACATCTGCCAGTGGTATGATGGCTGGAGCCGGATTGTCTATTTCCTCCAATGGAATGAATTCATAAAAGACGTCGTAATCCAACATCAGCAACATGGCAGGGTCGTTCAGATCACTTTGCAGTCCGAAGAAACCTTCACTTGCATTGTATGTTTCCATATAATGCATTTTATCGCTTGTAATCAGCTGCTTGTATTGTTCTCGATATGGTGTGAAACATACTCCTCCGTGGAAAAAGACTTCCAGGTTAGGCCAGATTTCGTTCAGGTGCTTGGCACCGGTTTTTTCCAAGATACGTTTAATTACGGCAAGCATCCACGACGGAACTCCTGAAAGATTGGTTACGTTTTCGTGAATAGTTGTTTCAGCTATCCGTTCTACTTTTTCTTCAAATTCGCTTAACAATGCTATTTCTTTGCTCGGTACGCGGATGAAGTTTACTAATGGATTAATATTTTGTATCAGAATAGCCGACAAGTCACCTACCAGACTATCTTTCAGATTGTAATTAGGGCTGTGGCTTCCTCCTAAAATCAGCCCTTTGCCCGAAAAGAAATTACTTTGAGGGTTTGATCGCAGATAAAGGGCTACAGCATCTGTTCCTCCCTTATAGTGAATATGGCGTAATCCGTCTTTGCTGACAGGGATGAATTTACTTTTATCGTTGGTTGTTCCCGATGATTTAGCATACCATACTACCTGTCCGGGCCATAAAATGTTTTTCTCTCCATGTCGCATACGGTCTACATAACCTTTTACATCATCATATTGTTGTATAGGTACACGCTGAAAATCAGTGTATGTACGTATGTTGGCATAATTATATTTCTTTCCCCATTCCGTAGCGGCGGCGGTTTGTATAAGTTTTCGGAACACATGTTCCTGGATAGCTTCTGCTTCCTTCGCGTACCGGTCTATTTCCTTTTGTCGCGAAACAAATAGCTTTCCGATTAACTTTGTTGAAACCATTTATTTATATTTTTCTTTTTCTTATCTATATCTTTATCTGCAAAGTTAGGCTATTTCTCTTTCAAATAGAGATTTTTCCTTTCAGAAATCACAAATCTACACTTTTTTCTTATAACTTTACCACAAGTAGTGAAAATTTAAAGGTTATGAGAATAGGAATCTTAACATCGGGAGGCGACTGCCCTGGTATAAATGCAACTATCAGAGGAGTTTGCAAAACGGCAATCAGCCATTATGGGATGGAAGTTTACGGAATACGCAGTGGATTTCGTGGTTTGCTGGATAACGATATTATTCCATTGGATGAGAACTCTCTGACTGGACTGCTGAGCATGGGCGGAACCATATTGGGAACATCGCGTGAGAAGCCTTTTAAGAATAGAGCAAATGTACCTGTTTCGGAAGATAAGCCAGCCATGATGTTGAAAACAATTCGTGAGCGCAAGCTGGATTGTGTTGTGTGTATTGGTGGAAACGGTACACAAAAGACTGCTGCCAAATTGGCTGCAACAGGAGTAAATGTCGTGACTGTACCTAAAACGATTGATAATGATGTGTGGGGTACCGATATCTCTTTTGGCTTTGATTCTGCTGTAAGTATTGCTACTGAAGCAATAGACCGATTACACTCCACTGCTAGTGCACATCAGCGTGTGATGGTTATCGAAGTCATGGGACATAAAGCGGGATGGATAGCACTTTACTCAGGTATGGCAGGTGGAGGAGATATTATTCTGTTGCCGGAGATTCCTTTCGATATACATCGTATCGGTGATACTATTATTAACCGCCTGAAGAAGGGTAAGCCTTATTCCATCGTAGTAGTTGCAGAAGGTATTCCTACACTGGGAGGTAAGAAAGCTGCACAGTATATTGCAGAGGAAATAGAATATGAAACAGGCTTTGAAACCCGTGAAACGGTGTTGGGATATATACAGCGTGGGGGAGGCCCTACAGCTTTCGACCGTAATTTAGCTACTCGTATGGGAGGACATGCTACAGAGCTGATTGCAAGTGGACAATTTGGTCGAATGGTTTCTTTGAGAGGTTCAGAAATAACTTCTGTACCTTTAAGTGAGGTAGCTGGAAAATTGAAATTAGTAACAGAGGAACACGATTTGGTTATTCAAGGACGAAGAATGGGAATCTGTTTTGGATAAGGAGTAAATGGCTTATATATTTTCTCCGTAATAATGGTGGAGATGTCATTTGTGTTATAAATTTCCCTTATTTAGGATACAGATATTTTTAATAAATGAATTTGTCCCACAAGAAATAATGGAAAGTATGAAGGAAATAATTCATAATAAGAAATGGGGTAAGTTTAATTGTTTTGGGATATATGCTTGGTTAATATTGGGAATCACTTCTTGTTATCATAAAGTGCAAGAAGAGAAGAATTCTGTTAATAAAGAAATAGTACAACAGCAAGAAAAGATAAGATCATTTTTCCCTTTTCCTGAAATACCTGCAATGCTTACACAGCCAGAAGAGCGTAAAGCTTATCTGATAGCGCATTATTGGGATAATTTTAATTTTGCAGATACGGCGTTAGTAAATAATCGGAATATAACAGAACAGGGTATAGTTGATTTTTTAGCTATATTGGCAGATGGGACATTAGCTGAGAGGCAGCAAGTAGAATGTATAGATAACTTTTGTGGTGGTTTAGAACAGCAGGCTTATGCACAAAAAATATTTCTACAGATGATGGAAGATTATTTGTATAATCCAAACTCTCCTTATTATAATGAAGGTCTATATGTTCTGTTTTTGAAACGTATGTTAGAAAGTAAATATGTAGATGACTTAAAAAAGAGTTCGTTACTATTTACTCTACAGTTGATAAATCAGAATTCTCCTGGTCAGAGGGCTATGAATTTTATATATTATCTTCCGGATGGCAGTAGGCATACATTATATCAGACAAGGGTTAATAAGAATCGGCTTTTATTAGTTTTTTATGATCCAGAATGTCCAAGTTGCCATGATGTCATGATGGAAATGCTACATGATAAATTGCTTCAGCAAGAGGTTGATGCTGGAAATCTTACTGTTCTAGCTATATATACAGAAGGAAATTTAGATGTATGGAAGACAACTATAAGTGAATTGCCCAAGGAGTGGATTGTTGGAACTGACCGTGAAGAAATTAAGCAACGTTGCTTGTATGATTTAAAAGCAATGCCATCACTTTACCTACTTGATGGAGATAAAAAAGTAATTCTTAAAGACGTTTCTTATAGAAAAATATGTAGTGAAATATTATACTGAAAAACAAACGAGTCAGAAGTTGGAAAGTCCATTAGACTACAACTTCTGACTCGTTTGTTTTTATTTGCTTTCACGGAAAGCAACTTCCTCAGCCTCTGCAATAATACGTTCAGTATCTACGAAGTGCTCTTCTGGAATTTCCTCTTCCCGAACGCTAATACTTTCTTCGACTGCTATAGCTTCTTCGTGTATAGCTGTTGTATTTTCCGATTCGGCAGTTTCTGCTGCTTTTTCTCTTTCTGCTTTAGCTGCAAAAATGGCGTCAATAAATTGTGGGTCGCCTTTTATTTTAGTCAGAGTTGCATGTGCAGCTTCTTGCTGGGATTCTTTTTTAGAATATCCTTTGCCTGTACCTGCCGGAATATTTTCTACGGTAATTTGCGTTTCAAAAATCGGATTCTGATCGCTGTCGAGTGATTGTTCTATCAGGTTAAACTCTACACAGAACTTGTTCTTCTGACTCCATTCTATCAGTTTCGACTTGAAGTTGACTTCCTTGCGTGATATTTTTTCTAAGTTCAGGTATTGGTTGATGATACGTTCTTCCATGAACTTCTTGCATGCACGATATCCACGGTCCAGATAAATAGCTCCGATAAGTGCTTCGAAAGCGTTTCCACACATATAACTGTTATGTGAAGACTGGCGTGTAGTGTATTTTATCAGTTTATCCAGTCCTATTTCTACGGCTACACGGTTCAAGGTTTCGCGTTGTACGATCTTGGAACGTGTATTCGTAAGGAAACCTTCTCGTTTACCTTCGAATTTTTTATATACGATATCGGCAACTATGGCATCCAGAATGGCATCACCCAGAAATTCAAGTCGTTCGTTGTTCAGTAATCGTCCTTTACCGGCTTTTATTGAAGACGATTTATGCAACAAGGCCTGTTGGTAGATTTCTATATTTCTCGGATAAAATCCGAGCATTTTGTAAAAACAAAGATAAGGCTCCTTATCCTTGCGGAAAAGAAGTCTTATCTTATCAGTTATATTGCTAAACACAGTTTATTCAGTGTATTTTTTTACGATTACACATGCATTGTGTCCACCAAAACCGAATGTGTTGCTCAATGCAGCACGAACAGTACGATGTTGTGCCTTATTGAATGTGAAGTTCAGGTTATAGTCGATTTGTTCGTCGTTATCACCTTCTTCGTGGTTGATTGTTGGAGGAACAATGTCATTTTTCACAGACAGTACGCTGGCAATAGCTTCTACAGCTCCGGCAGCTCCCAGTAAGTGACCTGTCATTGATTTAGTAGAACTGATATTCAGCTTATAAGCATGCTCTCCGAACAGAGCCTGAATAGCTTTTACTTCTGAAATATCTCCTACTGGTGTAGAAGTACCGTGTACGTTGATATAGTCGATATCTTCCGGTTGCATACCTGCATCTTCCAGAGCGTTTGTCATAACCAGTTTCGCACCCAGACCTTCCGGATGAGAGGCTGTTATATGATAAGCGTCGGCAGAAGCACCTGTTCCGGCCAGTTCGGCATAAATCTTCGCGCCACGTGCTTTAGCGTGCTCCAGTTCTTCCAGAATCAGACATCCGGCTCCTTCTCCCATTACGAAACCGTCGCGGCTTGCGCTGAACGGACGTGAAGCATGAGTCGGGTCGTCATTACGTGTAGACAATGCATTCATAGAATTAAAACCTCCTACTCCAGCCGGATAGATTGTTGCTTCAGCACCTCCTGCAACGATCATGTTAGCTTTACCCAAACGAATCAGGTTGAAAGCTTCACCGATAGCATTTGATGATGATGCACACGCAGAAGTAGTAGTGAAGTTAGGTCCATGGAAGCCATAAATCATAGAAATATGACCAGATGCTATGTCTGCAATCATTTTCGGGATGAAGAACGGACTGAAGCGCGGACCGATAGTATCTTTAGTCTGTGCATAATTCAGAACTTCTTCTTCGAAAGTATGAAGTCCTCCGATACCTACTCCGAAAATAACTCCGATTTTATTCAAATCTTCTTTTTCGACATCAATTCCGGAATCAGCTACAGCTTCCTTTGCAGCAGTGATGGCATATTGTGTATACAAGTCCATCTTACGAGCTTCCTTGCGATCGATAAAATCGTTCACATTGAAGTTCTTTACTTCGCAAGCAAACTGAGTCTTGAACTTAGATGCATCGAAATGAGTAATAGGCCCTGCTCCGCTTACTCCATTGATAAGGTTGTTCCAGAAATCAGGAACAGTATTACCTATCGGTGTGAGCGCACCAAGACCTGTTACCACTACTCTCTTTAATTCCATAAAAGTAGAATTAAATTATTTTGCGTTAGCTTCGATGTAAGAGATAGCGTCGCCTACAGTCTGGATCTTTTCTGCCTGATCGTCAGGAATAGAGATACCGAATTCTTTTTCGAATTCCATGATTAATTCTACTGTATCCAAAGAGTCAGCACCCAGGTCGTTAGTGAAGCTAGCTGCTGGAGTAACTTCTGATTCTTCTACGCCCAATTTATCAACGATAATTTTCTGTACTTTTGATGCGATTTCAGACATAATTTTCTTGTTTTAAATTTATAAATAGAATAATTTTAATTATTTTTCGGTGCAAAGGAATAAATATTTCTCGTTCTATACAAATATTCAGCCAAATAAATGCAATTTCTTTGCACAATTTTATATATTATGTGCACAAAAAAGGTGAATCAATGAAAAAAATTGCCATTTTAGCTTCGGGTGAAGGAACAAATGCCGAACGCATTATCCGTTATTTCAGTGGTCATGCTACGGTGGAAGTAGCAGTTGTGATAGCCTCACGTCCTACCGCCCGTGTTGTTGAGCGTGCTCATATCCTGAATGTTCCATGCGAGATCATAATTCCACAGGATTTTGCTGCGGGTAAGGGACTTGAGGTTTTGAAAAGCTTCAAAGTCGATTTTGTCGTACTGGCAGGTTTTTTGTCGCGTATTCCAGAAGATATATTGCATGATTATGCACATAAAATAGTAAATATACACCCTTCGTTACTTCCTAAATTTGGAGGAAAAGGAATGTATGGTATGCACGTTCATGAAGCAGTTCTGGCGTCGGGTGAACATGAAAGTGGTATTACTATTCAGTATATTAATGAACATTACGATCAGGGAGATATTATTTTTCAGGCGAAATGTCCCGTTTTATCCGATGATACCGTCGAAACCCTTGCTCAGCGCGTGCATGCATTGGAATACACATACTATCCACAAGTGATAGAACGTTTGTTTTCATTCCCGTCGTAAATGGTATTCGCTACGCAATTGTTCGAATGTTTCCGGGTGTGCACGCAAGACTTCACAGTCCAGATGCGGATTGTACATCTGTAACTGGCGGACATTTTCGTCGCTGTCGTAAGGTACATGCGGTTGTTCGGGAGGAACAATAGAGAATTTCATTTCTTTTCCGAAGAAACGACAAAATGATTCCAGTACCATTCGGGTAGCATTTGCTTTTCCGTCGGCAGAATATCCGGCAATGTGTGGAGTGCCGATAAATACTTTATTTAACAGCTCAAGGTTAATATTCGGTTCATTTTCCCACACATCGATTATAGCTCCAGATATTTTCCCGGCAGATAAAGCATTCAGAATCGCCTCAGTTTCTATAACTTCTCCGCGTGACGTATTAATTATGTACGGTTTCTTTTCCAGCTGGTTGAAAAAAGATTCATTTGCCAAGTGATAAGTCTGATATTTCCCACTTCTTTCCAGTGGCGTATGAAAAGTTATGATATCACATTCGCATGCCAGTGTGCGCAAGTCGACAAAACCTTTTTCTCCATGATCGGCCCGAGGAGGGTCATTCAGGAGCACACGCATTCCTAAACGCTCTGCCAGTTGCTGGATGCGGCTGCCTACATGTCCTACTCCGACAATGCCTAGACAAGCATCTTTCAGTGTGATGCTCTTTTCCTGCTCTAACAGTAATAATGATGAATGCAGATACTGTTCAACAGCACCGGCGTTACATCCCGGACAGTTGCTCCATGTAATACCTGCTTCGTGACAATAAGCCGTGTCGATATGATCGAATCCGATGGTGGCCGTTCCAATAAACTTTACCTTACTGCCTGCCAGCAAGGTACGGTCGCAGCGAGTACGTGTACGGGTAATCAGTGCATCAGCATCTTTTACGACTTCCGGAGTAATTTCTTTTCCCGGCAAATAAACCACTTCATCGGCGAGCGCTTCGATAGCTTCCTTTATATAAGGTATTTTATTGTCAACGATAACTTTCATACTTGCTTTTTCTAAAGTCGTGCAAAGGTAGTATTTTTTACATTTATAATTGGATGAAATGAAATCTTTGTGTAGATTTGAAAAATGTTGGTATTTTGTCTACCTAGTGTTGGTAATTTATCTACCTTTGTACTTTAATAATGATGTTCATATGAAATGTTTGCATATCATAACTCCAGTAAAAGATTCGATAGATTTTACTCTCGAAACAGTGCGTGCCATTTTAGCTTCCGACATTAAAGTTCCTTTTACTTATACAGTGTACAATGACTTCAGTACAGAAGAGAACACCAAACGTCTGGAGGAAGCTTCCAAAGAATTGAATTTTCGTCTGGTCAATTTATCCGACATTACAACTCATCCTTCTCCAAACTATCTGCTGGTACTTCAACGCTCTCAGCAAGAGGCTATTGCCGACGATGCAGGTCTGCTTATTGTAGAGTCGGATGTTGTAGTAAAGAAGAACACCTTACAGGATCTGTACGACGGAGCAGCAGCACGTAGCGGATGTGCCATTGCAGCAGCCGTAACTGTAGACGAGAATGGAGTTATCAACTATCCATATTTGCATGCCAAAGGTAATGAAGGCAAGGTATATCCGGAAAAGAAACATTGCAGTTTCTGTTGCTCACTGCTTACCCCGGAGTTTCTTCGTGCTTTCGATTTCCGTCAGCTCGACCCGACAAAAAACTGGTTTGATGTAACCATTTCACACGAAGCCCTGAAACAAGGTTTTCAGAACTATCTGTTTACCACCCTTCCTGTCTGGCACCGTCCGCACGGAAGTCGTCCGTGGAAACAGTTGAAATATAAGAACCCCTTGAAATATTATTGGTTGAAATATACGAAAGGACTCGATAAGATTTAATGATTGTACATATGGATAAATCCCCTTTGGTTTCGGTTGTAGTACCCGTATATAATATGGAGTCTTTTTTACCGGAAACACTCGACTCTATACTGGCTTCCGTTTATCCAAACTTTGAAGTGGTGGTGGTAGACGATGGCTCGAAAGATGCCTCGTACCGTATTGCATGCAGCTATGCCGAGAAAGACAAACGTGTACGTGCCTATACACAACCTAACGGGGGAGCCTGTGCAGCCCGAAATCATGCTGTCCGGTTGGCGAAAGGAGAATTTATTCTGCCTGTTGATGCAGATAATCTTATCGAACCCGGTTTAATAGCCGATTCGGTAAAAGAAATTTTGAAAGATCCCTCTGTAAAGGTGGTTGCTCCTCGTGCCGATTTTTTTGGAGTACGGACGGGCGAATGGAAACTGCCTCCTTTTTCCTTGCATTTATTGGCGAGAAAAAATATCATGGATACTTGTGCGCTTTATCGGAAGGTAGAATGGGAGCGTGCAGGAGGATATTGTGAAGGTATTATTGCGCGTGAAGACTGGGAATTCTGGATTGCCGTTCTGAAAGACGGGGGAAAAGTTGTTCGCTTACCGGAAATAGGTTTGCATTATCGCATACGCAATGTGTCGAAAAGAGTAACAGACAGATCGCTGAAGCGTCACGTTGTGAAAACGCTGAATGCCCGTCATCCGGAGTTCTTCGAGCGTGAACTGGGAGGACCGCTCCGTTACCGTCGTTCATGGTCGGTCTTGTTAAACCGTATTTACCGTTTGTTTCATCCGCGTAAAGTTTATGTCGATGCGGGCTTTTGCACATTGACGAGTTATGTAAAAGCCCTGCCTGCTCTGTTTGAATACGATAGTGGAACGGTGATTTATAAAGGACGCAACGAACTGCGTGAAATGGACTGGTACGGAACGAAAGTCGTAATCAAGTCCTTCCGTGTTCCTAACCTGATTAACCGCATCGCATACGGAGTGTTCCGTTCGTCGAAAGCACAACGTTCGTTCGAGTATGCCGAAATGCTTCGTCGGGAAGGAATCGGAAGTCCTGCTCCAGTAGCCTATTATACCGAGCGTAACGGACTGCTTTTCACACGCAGCTATTATGTCAGTCTGAAGTCGGAATGCCCGTATTCGTATGTCAATCTGATGCGAGGTGATTTCCCCGGTCAAGAAGAAATTTTGCGTGCCATTGCCCGTACAACGGCTGCACTCCATGAGAAAGGATATCTGCATAAAGACTATTCGCGAGGGAATATCCTGTTCCGGCATACAGACAAAGGTGTAGAGGTAGAAATAATAGACCTGAACCGTATCCGTTTCCGCACGGTCGATATGGAAGAAGGATGCCGTAACTTTGAACGTCTTCCGGGAACGCCGGAAATGTTTGCTATTCTTGCCGATGAATATGCCAAGGCAAGAGGCTTCGATGCCAACGAATGTTTGAAACTGATTTTGAAGTATAACAACGCCCAAATATGAGATTAATAAAAATGACAGGTGGCTTAGGCAACCAGATGTTTATATATGCTTTCTATCTGAAAATGAAGAAACTCTTTCCTCATACAAAGATAGACTTATCGGATATGATGCATTACCATGTGCATCACGGGTACGAGATGAACCGAGTATTTGCCTTGCCCCATGTAGAGTTCTGCATGAACCGTACGGGTAAGAAGATACTGGAGTTTCTGTTCTTCAAGACTATACTGGAGCGCAAGCAGAAAGGATTGGAGTCGTTCTGGAAAAGCTATGTCTGGCCATTGGTTTACTTCAAAGGATTTTACCAGTCGGAACGTTTTTTTGCCGATATCGAAACAGATGTCCGTAAGGCTTTTACATTTGATATGACTCAGGCCAGCGAGCGTTCCAAGGAAATGGCGGCACGTATGGACGCTGACTTGAATGCTGTATCGCTTCATATACGGCGGGGAGATTATCTGGAACCAAAGCATTGGGAAAATACAGGAAGTGTATGTCAGCTTCCTTACTATCAGAACGCAATTGCCGCAATCAAGAAGCAGCTGGACAATCCGGTTTTTTATGTGTTTTCAGACGATCTGGCATGGGTGAAAGAAAATCTTCCGCTCGACAATGCCGTATATATCGACTGGAATAAAGGTAATGACAGCTGGCAGGACATGATGCTGATGAGTCATTGTCGTCGTCATATTATATGTAACAGTACATTTAGCTGGTGGGGTGCATGGCTCGATCCACACAAAGACAAGACAGTAATTGTGCCTGAGCGCTGGTTCCGTCATACAGAAACACCCTATATTTATCCTGAAGGCTGGACAAAAGTCCCCATTAATTAAAAAACGATAGCTTTATGAACCTGTTGTTGCTTTTAAAAAAGGTAGCCTGTGCGATAGCAGAGATGCCTTTCTCCTTGTGCAAAGTAAAAAATCCGGTAGTATGCATGACACTACTGGTAAAGAATGAAGAAGACATTCTGGAGCAAAACCTGATTTTCCATAAGCAGAAAGGGGTCGATTTTTTTATCGTAACAGACAACAATTCCACAGACAAGACTCCTGAAATACTGCGTAAGTATCAGGAAAAGGGGTGGATAAAAGAAATAATAGAAGAGAAAGCTACCGATTATCGTCAGAAAGTATGGGTAGACCGTATGGTGTGGCGTGCCAAGACTGTTTATAAAGCCGACTGGGTAATTAATGCCGATGCCGATGAGTTCTGGTATCCTGCATCATCTTCTTTAAAAGATACGTTGCAGCAGACTTCGGCAAACGTGATAAAATGTGCCATGTACTGTGTATATCCCGAAGAAGGAAAAAACTTTGAAGCATGGAGCTACACGGTCGACCCGGTTGAAGATATTGCAAAATATGATTTATCACTCTATTCATTGTTTGCTCGTCAGATACCTAAGGTAATGCACCGTACCCGTGGATACATCCAGATTTCGATGGGAAACCATAAGGTAGCCATGTTTCCCAAGCGTTCCGGCAAAAGTGATATCCGTATTTATCATTATAATATCCGAGGCCGTCAGCAGTTTCTGGAGAAAATGATTAATGGCGGAAAGCAGCTGGAGCAGAATCCCAGCAAACATGGCGGACGTCACTGGCGCTATTTTTATGGCTTGTATAAAGAAGGAAAACTGAATGAGGAATACGACCGTGTGATAGGAAGCCGTGTCTTCGGCCGCTTACAGGCAGACGGATATATACACGAAGACCATACAATGGCAGATTTTTTCAAGAACTTGAATAAATAATTGGAAGATATGAAGCATATAGTATTTACCATTGATCATAAGTTTGTACGTTTTTGTGCTGTAACAATGGTTTCTATCTTAAAAAATGATACACCTTCGGATATTGCAGTGCATGTAGTTGCTAATGGACTGTCGGAAGCAGACCGTACGGTTTTGTCGGACTTAGCGATAACGTGTGGAGCTTCTATTGCTTTTTATGAAGTTCCTCAGGAAAAATTGGAAGGATATGCTATACGCTGGGAAGGACAAAGGTTGCCTATGGTTGTATTTTATCGTTGTCTTTTGGCTTCTTTACTTCCTGATTCAGTGAAGAAAGCTCTTTATCTGGATAGTGATATTTTGGTTTTGAAACCGTTAGATGATTTTTGGAATACAAATCTGGAAGGTAAAGCATTGGCTGGTGTTCCAGACGATTTTACCGTTAATCCGGTGCATTGTAATCGTTTGGGGTACGATCTTTCATATAATTATTTTAATGGAGGAGTATTATTATTGAATTTGGATTATTGGCGGAAGCATAATATCGAGCAGCAATGTAAGACTTATTATAAAGATAATCCGGAGCGTGTGTTATATAACGATCAGGATTTATTAAACGGCTTGTTACATGAGCATAGAGTATTGGTCGATATGAAGTGGAATGTGCAAGAAGGTGCTTATCGTGTTCCAAAAGGTAAAACAGCCGATTGGTGTCCACCGTATATAGATACTATTTTACATCCTGCAATATTGCATTATTCTTCGCGTAAGCCTTGGCAATATCATTGTATGCATCCATTAAGACATTTGTATTTTGAGTATCAAGATTTGACACCTTGGAAAGGAGAAAATGTTTTAAATAATTGGAAACCTCGTTTGCATCGTTTTATACATTTTCTTCCCTATACATTGGGGCTGAAACGAAGTAAGTATTTAAATCTATTTTATTAATATTTATGAGGGTATGTCAGTTTTGACACACCCTCATAAATTTATTGACCGATATTCTCGATTTGGGCAATTAATCTTTGCATAATAATATCCCAATTATAATTTTCTTGTATATATAAAGCTCCTCTTTCTCCCATTTCTTTTCTAAGAATATCTGAAGTGTCAAGTTGGTAAAGTTGTTTTATGAAGTCATTTTTGCCTTTATAAATAGCAATAGCTTGATTACTTTTTTTGAAATGCTCTCTCATGACATTACATTGATAATTTACCAACATAACTTTCTTTTGACTAAGTGCTTCCAAAAGTATTAATGATAAGCTCTCATATTTGGAAGGGTTTACAATAATTTTGGCATGATTAATGATGGCAGTTTTTTCTTCTTCTTCTACAAAACCAGTATAAATTATGTCTGGATGTTCTATTTTATCCATAAAAATACCGCCAACCAATACTAATTTAAGATTAGATTCTTTATGCTTTTGTTTATATGTCAGAAAATAATCAAAAATGTGATCTAGCTTGCTATTCTCCACTCTCCCTACATATAATAAGTATTCTTGTGGTAACTGGTATTTAACTGTAGTTTCTTTCCATTCTGCTGGTGGAAATATGTTGAATCCAACACTAACAACTCCATGGGGGGACATGTGCTTGCCAAAAATTCTTTCTGCAAGTTGTTGTTCTGCTTGTGTATTAAAAGCAATATATCCAGCTTGTGTAAAGATTTCAGTCATTCCTGGATAGAATGAACTTTTTTGGTAGTGCATTGTTGGTATTAATAAAGCCTTTTCTTTAACTCGTGTAACGGTATAGTAAACTTCTGGATAATCTATTGTTATAGGTATAAAGACATCATAATCTTCTTTATGTTTTCGTATAAAAGTGAATAATTCGGAAGAGTAAAAACAATTTTTCCGATAGAGATAAATACTCCCTTTTTTCCCACATTTCCATATAGGAATGCAGTTCGCTATATATTGTAGCAGATGCATTTTGTATAAAAAGAATCGGATTGAACGTATGTACCGAGTAGCCCACACATTGGGGCGATGTCCCTTTCGCTTATAAGGATCCGTTTTAAATCTACGTACCAATACGCCATTGATAACTTCCTCTCCTTCTTTGAATATATTTTCTTGATTGCTATAGCCTTTTAGGTTAGTTGTTAGTACCTCTACCTGATATTTGTCAACCAATCTTTCTGCTAACATTTTACAATGTAATTCTGCACCTCCATTGATTTCTTGTCCGTATCTTATAACAATAAATGCAATTTTTTTCATCTGAATTTATTTTACTTCTAATAAGTTATTAAACAGATTTAGCCATTTTTCCCCTACAAGCTCGGGAGAATAAGTAAGAACTTTTTTCAGTACGTTTTTTCGGATTTCTTCCATTAATTGTGGGTTATTGATTAATTCAGTTAATTCTTTTGCAAATGCATTTATATCTCCGTCAGGGACGAGGATACCATTTACCTTATTGGGACCTAAAATAGCTTCTATGCCAGCACAACAATTAAAAGAAATAGGTATGACTCCATTTGCTTGAGCTTCAGTTAAACATAATGGCCATCCTTCAAATGTGGAAGTTAAACAAAGAATAGAAGCGTCTCTATAATAGATATCTACATCAGGTATATAACCTATAAATTTTATTCTTTCTAATTTCCATTTTTTTGCTAATAATTCTAATATATTCCGCTCTGGACCATCACCTATAATAATAAGTTCCCATTCAGGAATTTCTTTATATATTTTTTTCCAAATAGACAATAAACGATCTACTCTTTTATGAGGGTAAGAGAGTCTGCCTGAATATATAATTTGTTTCTTTTTGTTCAAATTGGGATTTGAGCGAGGATATTCTGGATTTGTGATTACATGAATACGTTTATCATCTTTAAAATAAGTTGCTAATTGTTTTTTATATGCATCACATAATACTGTCAAAGCATCTATGTTATCATACATTGCTTTGTATCGAGTTATATATTTTTTGTTGTAAGATTTTAGAAAGTAATAATTAATGTATGTAAATGTATATCTGATAAACTCCCATATGGAAAAACGGCTTTTTCCTTTTCTCCTGTAATAACGATCGATAGACTCCCACATAGGTACATTATGTAAAGCTCGGATAACTTTACATTGGGTTTGTTCTTTGATGCTTTGGTAGAGAAGAAGGTCGAGAGACTGTCCTACAAATATATCAATTTGATAGTCATTAATAAATTTTATGATGTGGTTTATATATGCTTTCTTATTTTTTGAAGATTTAGGTACTATTTCTATTGCCTTCAAATGTTTGAAAGAAGCAACATGAAGTTTGGGGGTCAGGACATATACCTCATACCCCTTATTATAAACATAGTTTGCAATGTCTAAAGTTATTCTTTCTGCTCCTCCAAAGGGGAATGCGTCATGATAAAATAGTACTTTATTCATAAGAAATTAAACAGATGATTAATTATTACTATTCTCTAATAAGGTATTAAACAGGTTTAGCCATTTTTCCCCTACAAGTTCGGGAGAATAAGTAAGAACTTTTTTCAGTACGTTTTTTCGGATTTCTTCCATTAATTGTGGGTTATTGATTAATTCAGTTAATTCTTTTGCAAATGCATTTATATCTCCGTCAGGGACGAGGATACCATTTACCTTATTGGGACCTAAAATAGCTTCTATGCCAGCGCAACAATTAAAAGAAATAGGTATAACCCCATTTGCTTGAGCTTCTGTTAAACATAATGGCCATCCTTCAAATGTAGAAGTTAAGCAGAGAATTGATGCATCTTTATAATAATTATCTACATGAGGAGTGTATCCAATAAAGTAAATTCTTTCTAAATCCCATTTTTTTGCTAAACGTTCCAAGTTATTTCTTTCTGGTCCATCGCCTACAATAATAAGTTCCCAATCAGGAATTTTTTCGTATATTTTTTTCCAAATAGTAAGTAAACGATCTACTCTTTTATGAGAGTATAAAAGTCTGCCAGAGTATATAATTTGTTTTTTCTTGTCTAAATTAGGATTTAAACGAGGGTATTCAGGGTTTGTTATCACATGAATACGTTTATCATCTTCGAAATAAGTAGCTAATTGTTTTTTATATGCATCACATAATACAGTTAATGCATCTACGTTTTGGTACATTTGTTTGTATATTGCAATGTATTTTTTGTCGTATTTTTTGAAAAGGTGATAATCTAAATTGGTTAATGTGTACCATTTTAGGGATTTCCAAATTGAATGACGACTTTTTTCTTTTCGTTTATAATAACGATCAATAGCCTCCCATAACGGAACATTATGGAGAGCATAAATAATTTTACATTGAGTTCGTTTTTTTACTTCATAGAGGAACTGCGTATTAAGTTCTAAAGTAATAAATATATCAATGTGATTCTCTTTGATAAATTGAATTATAAAATTAGTTGTGTTTTGTTCTGTGTGTGGTATTTGTTTTGTTACTTCTACAGCCTTTATATGGTTTGATGTATGTGGGTTGAGATTTGAGGTTATGACATAAACTTCGTAACCTTTATCATAGATATAATTCGCTATATCTATAGTTATTCTTTCTCCTCCTCCATAAGGGAATGCATTGTGATAAAATGCAACTTTTTTATTCATAGGTTTGTAGGAAATAATGTATTATTATGTATATTATGAATTTACAAATTTAGGGAATAATATTCCCTTTTTTCTGTTTTATATATTATTTAACATTGCTTCTTCTGTAGTATTTCGTTTAAGGAAGGTTTATGATTGATTTTTGTTTCAGAGCTTGTAAATATAAATTACATATTCCATTCTAAGGTAAATTTTTTTTTTATTGTTTTGGCTATAATGTCCTTTTTATATTTAATTATTAGAAAATTTCAGCATGTTTTTCTAAAAACATCCTCATCTTTTTTTATTTTTTGTACAAATCCATAGAACCTATTGTACAAAAAAAGAAGTAAAATTTGTAGAGAGAAAAATAAAAGGTCTTGTACTTTTCTTTTTTATACAAGACCTTTTGGCATATTATGCGTTTGGTATGGTAAGAATCTACAGAGCCTGCATATCGTTCAAGCGTTTATAATAGCCGTTTTTCTGGAGCAGCTCTTCGTGTCTGCCGCTTTCTACGATACGGCCTTCATAGAGTACATAAATGCAGTCGGCATTCTTGATAGTCGACAAGCGATGTGCGATAGCAATAGTAGTGCGGGTCTTCATCAAACGTTCCAAAGCTTCTTGTACCAGACGTTCACTTTCTGTATCAAGGGCAGAAGTAGCTTCGTCCAGAATCAAGATGGCTGGGTTTTTCAAGATGGCACGGGCTATCGAGATACGTTGACGCTGTCCTCCTGAAAGACGGCAGCCGCGGTCGCCGATGTTGGTGTCGTAGCCTTTTTCACTTTCCATAATGAAATCGTGGGCATTGGCTATCTTGGCAGCCGCAACGACTTGTTCCATGGTGGCATTGTCTACACCGAAAGCAATGTTATTGAAGAAACTGTCGTTGAACAGGATGGCTTCCTGATTTACATTACCTATCAGTCCGCGGAGGTCTTTTACTACCAGATCTTTAATATTTTTTCCGTCTATCAGAATTTCACCAGCCTGCACATCGTGAAAGCGGGGAACTAAATCGACTAGTGTTGACTTTCCTGAACCACTTTGTCCTACCAATGCAATAGTCTGTCCTTTGCGTACTTTCAGGCTGACGTCGTGGAGTACTTCGTGTGTGCCGTAGCTGAACGATATATTGCGGAACTCCAATCCTTCTTTCATCTCGCTGATATGTTCGGCATCGGTGCGTTCTGTAATGTTGTTTGGAGCTTTCAGAATCTTGTCTACACGTTCCATTGAAGCGAGCCCCTTCGGGATATTGTAACTTGCCTTGGAGAAATCTTTCAACGGGTTGATGATGCTGTAAAGTATCACCATATAGAAAATAAAGGTAGAAGCATTAATGGTAGAGTTGGCGCTTAGGATAAGCGAACCGCCGAACCATAGTACAAGTACGATGAGTACCGTTCCCAAAAATTCACTCATCGGGTGGGCAAGACTCTGGCGCATAGCTACACGATTGGTCGCGTCGCGGAATTCGTTGCTACACTTCACGAAACGGTTTATCATTTTTTCTTCAGCAATAAATGCCTTGATGATACGCATGCCGCCCAATGTTTCTTCCAGCTGCGACATGGTTTCACTCCATTTGTTCTGGGCTTCGAGTGACTGGCGTTTCAGTTTACGTCCTACACGTCCCATGATCCATCCCATAACTGGCAGCACGATGATGGTAAACAGGGTAAGTTGCCAGCTGGTTACGATCAGGGTGGCGAAATAAGAGATGATAAGAATCGGGTTTTTCAACAGCATGTCGAGTGAGCTGGTGATGGAGTTTTCTATTTCGCCAACGTCGCCGCTCATACGGGCGATGATGTCACCTTTTCGTTCGTCAGATAGGAAGCTGAGTGGGAGGTACATTACCTTTGAATAAACCATGATGCGGATATCGCGTACTACACCGGTACGAAGCGGAATCATGATGGCTGTAGAACCAAAATAGCATGCGGTTTTCAGCAGGGTCATTCCTGCAAGGAAAAGTCCCAGCCAGAGTAAAGTAGTGGCAGGACCGAATGTTTCTATCAGTTCGGATACGTAATAATAGAAATTATTTACGGCAACGTCTTTCAGCTCTCCGCTTCCCCATTCCATAAAATGATATACTTTTTCTGACTCTCCAGTCTTGAACAGGATATTCAATATCGGAATAAGCAGAGAAAAAGAGAAAACATTGAATACAGCGGATAGCAGGTTGAGGCCTACAGCTCCGACTACATATTTCTTGTAGGGCGAAATGAACCGCCGCATCATTTGGAAAAATTCTTTCATGCAGGAAATACTTCTGTTATAATAAATATAGTGCACAAAGATAGTGTAATTTATTGTTTTCTTTGATACAAAGAGGGGGCTTTTGCATATTATTTTATAAATTTGCAATTTAACAGAAACATGGCAATTCAATGAAATTCATATATTATCTGATTTTTTTCTTCTGGTATCTGCTCTCTTTGCTGCCATTGAGGGTACTCTATTTCATATCCGACCTGCTGTTTGTACCGTTGTTCTATGGCTTGAAATATCGCCGGGATATTGTACACCGCAACATTGCCGGTTCGTTTCCGGAAAAAAGTGAAAAGGAGATTCTGAAGATAGAAAAGGAGTTCTATCATTTTTTCTGCGATTATGTGGTAGAAACCATCAAATTGTTTTCCATGTCGAAAAAGCAGATGATGAAGCGTATGACTTTTAGCGGACTGGATGAGGTGCGGGAAACATTGGGAAGAGAAAATAAAAAATGCTGCTTTCTTTATTTGGGACATTACTGTAACTGGGAGTATGTAGCTTCTCTGCAATACTGGTTTCCTGAAATACATTGTGGACAGATTTATCATCCTTTATATAATAAGGCGTTCGATAAGTTATTTCTCCGCCTTCGCGGACAGTTTGGTGGTGAGTCCATTCCGATGAAGGAGACGTTACGCCGGCTGGTTACACTCAGCAGAGGAGAAAAGAAAGTGATGATAGGCTTTATTTCCGACCAGGCGCCTGGATGGGAAGGGATGAGCCACTGGACAAAGTTTTTGAACCGGGATACTGCTTTCTTTCAAGGAACGGAACGCATAGGGCGCCGGCTGGATGCTGCCGTTTACTACCTGAAAGTAACACGGGTAAAGCGCGGATACTATCATGCTTCTTTCGAACTGCTGACCTTGCATCCTGCCGAATTGCCTGAGTTTCGGCTGACGGATATGTACTCGGAACATCTGGAGCAACAGATAAAGGAAGCTCCTGCGTATTGGCTGTGGAGTCATAACCGATGGAAACGGACAAAAGAAGAATGGTTGAAAATGTCGTGGAACACTCAAAATTCGTAGATATCATGCCCCCGAAAATTATTCATTTATGCTGGTTCAGCAAGGATCCTTATCCGTTGGAAATCAAGATTTGCCTGGCAAGCTGGAAGCGTGTTCTTCCTGATTATAAGGTACGTGTCTGGACGTACGAGGATGCAAAGGCTATCGGTTGTAAATATATAGACCAGGCGCTGTCGGTCAGGAAATGGGCATTTGCGGCAGATGTAGTCCGTTTTTATGCTGTATATAAAGAAGGTGGCGTGTATATGGACAGTGATATTTATCTGCGTAAGCGTTTCGACCGGTTTATTCCTGAAACCGGATGTGCTACGTTTAATGAGCGGTGGGAAGAAGGAGAAACCGATTATGGTATTCAGGCCGCGTTCTTTATCGGTTCAAAGGGAAATGATTTCTGTAAGGAGGTCTTTGAGTATTATCAGGAACGGGACTTTATCCGTCCTGACGGTTCGCTGGACCAGACGATTTCTCCGTATATCATGCGAAGTGTTGCGGAACGTAGGGGATATGTCTGCAAGGAGGAGGAACAGCATTTGGATGGTATACATATATATCCTACTCATTGGTTGTCGCCAAGAAGCCGCTTCAAGCATAGTCCGGATGCTTTTGGGGAACATCGGGTGTACGGAAGCTGGCGTGACCATAAGTTTGGCAGGAAACTGGAACGTTCGTTCAAGCATTTCTGTAATGCGGTAAGATTTTATCTGCTCGGCAAATAAGTTTTATACTGGATATATCCGCTTTTGGTGGTTCATGATTGCTGTTACGCTGGTAGGGATTCTGCTTCAGTTGAAACTGGAAAATCAAAAGAAAGGATAATTGCTTAATATAAGATGGAAAAAGGATTTATGACACTTCAAAAGTCATAAATCCTTTTTTCATCTTATATTTATTGGATACCTTTCCGCTGTTTGTATTCATCGATTCGTTTCTGGAAGGCTTCTTCTTTTTTTCCGCCGTTGGAATGGAATATCAGTGCTTCGGGAATCTCTTTTCCACGGTCTTCCAGTCGGGATTTTCCGGTTTTATCTTTTATTATATCGACAGCATCGTATAAGTCATTGGTCGTGGCATCGTAGGCGTTCATGGTGAGGGTGTCGCCATGTACACGGATTTGCTGATAGTAACGGCTGCCTGTTCCGAACTTGTCGAACCGCTTGTCGAACTCAATGTAGTAGTTTTTGGGTGAGCAGTGACTGACTGTATAAACAGGTGCTTGGGCTTCTCCATTTTCACCGTGGGCAGTCATACGGGCATAAGCGTGTTCGTGTCCTTGCAGTACGAGATCGACTCCATATTCCTCAACCAGCGGGTTGAACATGGTACGTTGAAACAGGTTGTTCATACTGCCTTTAATGGAGTATAGCGGATGATGAAGTACGACGATCTTCCATCGTGCATTGCTTTTCTTGAGCTGTTCTTCCAACCATTTTTTCTGAGTCCACAGGTAGAAGAACTCGCGGTTACTGTCGAGACAGAAGATTTGCATGTCGTTATACTTCAGAGTATATACTTGATTTTCGCCTACCATTGAGTCGAGATAGTATGAAAATACCAGTGAGAAGCGGCGTTCCAGTTTGCGAATGATGTATTTCAGGTATTCGTGGTTTCCTGTAACGGTGATGACAGGGTATTGTTGTCCGATGGAATCCAGCCCGCGATATGTTTCTTCCCAGCGTTGTTCGGTTGGACGTTCGGTCAGATCGCCTCCGAACACAAAAAACTCTGTATCGGGATGACGTTGCAATGCTTCACGGAAAAAATGGTTTGCTTTCCCGTTGATGCTGTCTTGCACATCGCCTACATACATGAATGAATAATCGTTGCGGGTAGACTGATTGTATGTACGGAAGCTATACCAGGATGAGGTCTTGCCTTCATTACAAACGCGGTAAGTATAATAGCGGTCAGGTTGTAAGGTACGGAGTTTGGCAACGTAGTATGCTGCCTTTCCGCTACGTGACTGGAAAATTTCTCCTTGTGCATCGATTTGTATGGTATCTTTCGAAAGTGTATCTACCCTAAAATCCGCAAGCAATCTCAATGACAATCTCAATTGCAGTAAAGAGCTT
>DXLM01000042.1 GCA_019414725.1 Bacteroides sp. | reverse complement strand
GACCCGCAAGTTATTGACAAACTTTTCAAAGAACTCATTTTATTTACTGCCAGAGTCGCTTAGGCTTGGCGAATTTTTAACGAACTATTGATACTTACAAACCATCATAAATGACATAAGGAACATTAACATCCTCAAATATCAGTAAAACATTGTGGAGATATTTCCCAAAATTGAGTAAAAAGTCCCCAATAAACATAAAAGCCACAGAGAGAGTCGCTTTCAACCATGTCTATAAATCAATAAGTTACATTTTTTATCGTAAGAATAAATAAAATTGGTTCAATTATTGTTACACGACATAAAAATTAGGAAACATGAAAACTAGAGAAAAAGTAAAACTATTTTTTTTATTTATTTTTTATTGTGTAATAACACAACAAGTCTTTGCTCAGAAACGAACAATCTCTGGAACAGTAACTTCAGCAGATGAAAAAGAAGCATTGATAGGTGTTTCTATCACAATAAAAGGAAATGAAGCTATCGGTACAATAACCGACCCGGAAGGGAAGTATAGCTTGCAGGTTGAACCAGACCAAACACTGATTGTTTCATACATCGGAATGAAAACAGCAGAGATTCGTGTTCCACGCAAGAATTCAGTACTGAATATTGTATTGGAACCAGAGTCAATGAATCTGGACGAAGTTGTCGTAACAGGTTATGGTAACTTCACAAAATCTTCTTTTACCGGTTCGGCTAACACACTAAAAGCCGATATGTTAAAAGACATCCCTGTCATGAGTGTGGAACAGAAACTGCAAGGTATGACAACAGGTGTCAATATTACCAGCAGTTCTGGCCAGCCGGGAGCCAACCAGAATATCCGTATCCGAGGTATGGGATCTTTTAATGCCTCTCAAGAACCACTGTTCGTTATAGACGGAGTACCTGTTACTTCTGGAAGCCTTAGTGCAGGCGGTTCGGATGCGGCATATATGAATAACTCAAAAACCAACATCATGAGTACGCTGAACCCTGCTGATATCGAGAATATTACAGTAATAAAAGATGCAGCAGCAGCTTCACTTTACGGTTCGAGAGCAGCAAATGGAGTCATTCTTATCACGACTAAAAAAGGTAGTGCCGGAAGAGCTCAGGTAACCTTGAATATTTCAGGTGGTTTCTCAAATGCTGCAGTCGATTTCCGTCCGACTCTGAATGGTGACCAACGTAGAGAGTTATTATATGAAGGACTGGTAAATTATGCCATCGACCAGAACATGGAATCACCAACAGCATATGCTGATCAGGAAATCGGCCAATATGCATACGTACCATCTATGGGGTATACCGACTGGCGGAAAGAATTGTTACGAACAGCTACTCAGCAGGATTATGAAGCATCTGTTTCAGGTGGAAACGAACGTTCCACTTATTATGCTTCACTGGGATACAACAAGCAAGAGGGTCTGGCTAAAAACTCAAGTCTTGACCGATATTCTGCTCGCTTGAATCTTACTCAGAAAGTAGGGAAATATGGAGAAGTAGGAGCCAACATGATGTTCACACAGATGAATCAGGAAATGAACGAGGAACGAGGATCTGCCATCAATCCGTTCCTTTGTGTAGCCATGACCATGAATCCTTCAATGACAGTACGTGATGAAGAAGGAAATTATATCGGTGCATATGAAGGTAGTACCCTCAATCCATTACGCGATATCATGACCGACTACAACCGCGTACGTATGACACGTATGTTTTCTACCGGCTACGCAAGTATTGAGCCGTTAAAAGGTCTGAAGTTGAAAGAAACAATAAGCTACGACTATACAACCCAAAAAGATTCCAGATACTATAACCCGCTTAGTTCGGCAGGCCCTAAAAGTGGTAGTGACGCCCAGACAGCAAAAGGGTTTATCGAATATGGAAAATTTATCTCTTCTACTTCTTTAAACTACGTACGTACGTTTGCATACAAACATCATCTGGATGTACTGGCCGCTTATGAAATAGAAAGTTATCAGACCGACAAAGCCTCAGGAATGAAGTCTAAACTCCCTTCAGACATCTTGACAGAACCCGATAATGCAGCCGTCTTGAACAGTTTTATTTCATCCACTCAAGATTACCGCATGATTTCGTATTTGTCACGTCTTAACTATGATTATGACGACCGTTATTATCTGGCAGGAAGTTTCCGCCGAGATGGTAGCTCACGACTTTCTCCAAGCAACCGATGGGGAAATTTCTGGTCTGTTTCGGGTATGTGGAATATCAGTAATGAAGCATTCATGAAACCGGTAAAAAAGGTCTTGAACGATCTGAAAATACGTGCTTCTTATGGTGTAAACGGAAACCAGCCAGGATCTCTTTACGGATATATGGGACTGTATAGTTACGGACAGAACTATATGGGAGCATCCGGTTCGTATGAATCATCTCAACCTAATACCAATTTAGGATGGGAAAAGAACTACAACCTGAATATCGGACTTGACCTCGCTTTCATAAACCGTATTTTCGTAAGCCTGGAATATTATAATCGTGATACAAAAGATTTGCTTTACAATCTTCCTATCAGTGCTACAACCGGATTTACCAGTTATCTGGCCAACGTCGGACAGCTTAATAATAAAGGTGTAGAATTTGAATTACGTACATTGAATTTCGCTTCCAACGATTTCAACTGGACAACAGTTTTCAATCTGACACACAATAAAAACAAAATCGTTTCATTAAACGGTCAGCTTGATCAGACTATTGAAGGTACATGGTTTATCCACAAAGTGGGCTTGCCATATCACACATTCTATGTAAAAGAATTTGCCGGAGTAAATACTCAGAACGGGAAAGCAGAATATTATAAAAATAAGGTTAATGAAGACGGTACAATCGACCGTAGTCTGACAACCGATCCGAATGAGGCAGAAAGCATACCATTCAAATCGGTTAACCCTAAAGTATCTGGTGGTCTGACAAATATTTTAAATTATAAATGGCTGGATTTGAGTTTCACTCTTACATATTCACTGGGAGGTTACTCATACGATAAACTGGGAACCAGCATCGAGAACGGAACAGAGTCTATTTATACATCCAGATATAATCTGCCTGTATATGCTTTAGAACGCTGGCAACAACCGGGCGACCAGACAGATGTCCCGCGTTTCGTATTTGGAGAGAAAGCAACTGTTACCAATTCATCACGCTACATCCACAGTACAGACCATTTAAGGCTGAAAAATCTTACTCTCGGATTTACATTACCCGACCAGTGGACAAGCAAGGCATTGATCAACAAAGCACGTGTCTACTTCTCTGGAAGCAATTTGCTGACATGGGCTAAATGGAAACAATACGATCCAGAAACTCCTGTTAACGGCGAAGTATATTGTGAAGCTCCACCTATGCGTACATTCAGTTTTGGCGTACAATTAACATTCTAAATTCATTAACGATCATATCATATGAAGAAAATATATATTTATTTACTGGCGGCTACTTCTATTATGGGGGTATCTTGTTCCGAAGACTGGCTAAATCTGAATCCTTCTACATCCGTTACTACCGATCAGGCCCTTTCAACTTTGGAGGATATAAAGGTAGCGTTAAACGGAGTTTATCGCGAAACATCACAGCACAGTTATTACGGAGATAATTACTGGTACTACGGAGACTGCCGCGCCATGGATGTACAAGCCAGAGAAAACAAAGCATCAGGCAAGCGTGTTACTCCTTATTATACATATAATGTACTAGCAACTGACAACCTGAATATAACTCTTCCTTGGAGTCGCCCTTATCTGGTAATCAGACAGGCAAATAACATTATCCAAAAGATAGAACAGGGAGCAGTACAAAGCAGTGATACCAAAGAACTGGACCGCATAAAGGCGGAAGCCTTGGTGTTGCGAGGACTGGCCTTGTTCAATCTGACCAGACTTTTCGGAATGCCTTATATAAATGACAATGGTGCTTCTCTGGGAGTTCCCATCGAATTGAAACCGGAAGAACCATCCCACCAACCGAAACGGAATACAGTAGCAGAATGTTATGAACAAGTTGTCAACGACATAACAACAGCACGCTCTAGCCTAAGTACAGAAAGAACGGATGGTTATATCAATTACTGGGCAGCACAAGCATTGCTTTCAAGAGTCTATCTTGATATGGGGAAAAATAAAGAAACTTACGAAGCTGCAGCCGATGTCATCAATAATAGTAAAGGATTGTATCAGCTTTATACACGTGACGAATATCCTACCATATGGGGAAAAGACTTTCAGGCAGAAGCTCTGTTTGAATTATACATAAGTACAACCGAACCTTCAGAATGGGGAGGTGGTACCGGTGGTGAAGGAGCTCCAATGGTTTATGCAAATGAAGAAAAGGGAGTAGACTGGAACAATCTTATCCTTACAGAAGAATTTCTGAATTTGCTTGAAGAAGATCCTAATGACGTACGTCATTGTATTACCCAGCTATCGCTTATCGAAAACAATGAAGGTCTTCCCGAAGCAGCCTGTACCCGTAAGGTATTTCTCAGTAAATTCCCAGGAAAGAGCGGTGATCCGAAAGACAATAATATCAGTATTATCCGCTTATCGGAAGTTTATCTGAATGCTGCTGAAGCCGGTGTAAAATTAGGAGGAGAATACTTGGAACCTGCAAGAGGTTTCCTGAATCAGATTGTCGGCCGTGCCAATCCGGAAAAGTCGGTCAGCGCAGAAGAATTTACTATTGAACGTGTCTTGAAAGAATGCCGGAAAGAATTGGTAGGCGAAGGACAAATTTTCTTCGACTATCTGCGAAACAAACAACCGATCGTTCGTAAAGGAGGATGGCACTTGAGTACACTGAATACATTAAATGCTGAAACAATCCAACCCAATGATCCGCGTATCGCTCTTCCTATTCCACAGTCGGAAATAGATGCTAACCCCAACATCGTACAGAATCCACAATAAGCTCCATTTGTGATTTCTAATAAAATCTCCGTTTCAGAATAACTAACCAAGTTTTTTATTCTGAAGCGGATTTTTTTACTTATTATCCGAAATAAAAATGATTAAGGAGAAGAAAATTATCTATTTTTTCTAGTTCGACCAAAGTTACAATACTTTTTCTAGAGCCAAAAAGAAATTTAAAATCGTATTATGCAATACAAATAAACAGAAATAAACAGTATGGCATTTCAAAAAGAAACAAAATAAGCACTATTTAAAGAAAAGGCATCAAAACAAAGAGCTCCATTACTGGCAAAAAAAGATTCAAGCTGAACACTTCCCCGATTTTTTTAATTCTCAAGAGGCCCTGCCACCAATTTTCCGGTAGAGAAAGAATCATACCGATAACTTCCGCATAATTTTTTTGTCCGGAGGGAATTTGATTACTTTTTAAATACCAGTTGTAAACTACATTCTGAAACTTTCCTAATAATTTATTATAACGGACATCCCAATATGCTTGCTTATCATACAACTGTTGTATCACTTCCGGACGTAGCATACTTAACCACTTCGAATATTCACTATCGCCAAGCAAATTACGAACATTTACCGCTACATAGGGTAACAATCCGAAATAGCCGCTATAACGTATATTGCAATCGTCAGCATGAATACATACTTGATAAGCCCAGAAATTAGCTTCAGCCTCACTGCTAACTCCAAGCAAGTGGGCAAGTTCGTGTGCGTAAGTAAACGGAAGCTGTACAGGTAGTAGCTCATGATTCACATGCGACTCATCGAAAAAAGGTCCCATATATCCCAATACTCCAACTCCCGAATACAAGGCATTACAGAAGGATTGTTTCGGATGCTGAAAACTTTCTGGACGAGTCAGTCCATATTTATCGGGAACTTCTGCATAAACCGGCTTGATTTTTTGTTCTATGTCTGGCTGTGAAACATTCAAGTCTTTTTTATATGTACAGTTTAAACTATCTGTATAAATAGCAAGAAACTGCTTGAAACGTTGTTCATTATAAGAACAAGGAGTGACTTCTGTCCGTTCAAAGAAACTGTCTCGGAAATAATTCATTCCCCATCCCCAATAAAACCAGACATATATCCAAAGCAAAACTTCCAGTTCACTCCCTACGATCGATTTCCAAGTTTGTCTTCTAAGCCTGGCTATAATCGGATACAGCAATAGCGCTACAACTGTCGCAACGACCAGAGCTTCACAAAGAGAAAACGAAACTAGAGAAGCCAGCCGCGACAAACAGCCGGAAACAGCAGGATAAATACAGCAGGCATAAAATTCACCTGCACCAGATATAAACCGAAACATACACACACCAGCCAAAAGTAAAGCCAGTATTATCCAACGAATATGTTTCCACCGAGGTTTTTTCATAAGAACAAAGTTATCATTTTCTGAATTAATTCTTTACTTTTGTCCGGTAAAGATTATTAATACTTCAAACATATTCTACATGGTTCTGAATTATATTTGGATTGCTTTTTTCCTGACCGCATTTATTGTAGCTGTAGTACGTCTTATATTTTTAGGAGATACGGAAGTCTTTCCTGCTATCATTAATTCAACATTCGATTCTTCCAAAACAGCATTCGAGATTTCATTGGGACTAACCGGAGTACTATCCCTCTGGATGGGCATCATGCGTATCGGAGAACAAGGTGGTGTTATCGGAGTTTTCTCTCGTTTACTGAGCCCACTCTTTACTAAATTATTCCCGGAAATACCCAAAGGGCATCCTGTTACAGGAAGTATTTTTATGAATCTTGCCGCCAATATGCTAGGTTTGGACAATGCTGCAACCCCTTTAGGTCTGAAAGCAATGGAGGGATTACAAGAACTGAATCCGAAAAAAGATACGGCAAGTAATCCGATGATCATGTTTCTGGTACTGAATACCTCAGGATTGACCTTGATTCCTATCAGCATTATGGTCTATCGTGCCCAACTGGGAGCTGCTCAGCCTACAGATGTTTTTGTCCCTATCCTGCTGGCGACCTTTTTTTCTACACTTGCCGGTATTATTGCAGTAAGCTTATACCAGCGCATCAACTTGCTGAACCGGACTATTCTGTTATTCCTAGGTGGTACAAGCCTAGTTATTGCAGGTATTATTTATTTCTTCAGCATGCTGTCACGTCAGCAAATCGATATATATTCTACAACTACAGCCAATGTATTCTTGTTTGTCATTATCATCGGTTTCATAGTTGCCGGCATGAGAAAGAAAATTAATGTATACGACGCTTTTGTAGAAGGAGCCAAAGAAGGGTTTACTACTGCCGTACGCATCATCCCTTATCTGGTAGCCATTTTAGTAGCCATCGGAGTCTTCCGTGCTTCCGGATGCATGGACTATTTGATAGAAGGTATAGCCAACTTGGTGAGCTTATGCGGCATCAATAGTGATTTTGTAGGGGCACTGCCTACAGCACTGATGAAACCATTAAGTGGTAGTGGAGCTCGCGGGCTAATGGTAGATGCCATGAACACATACGGAGCCGACTCTTTTGTAGGACGGTTATCTTGCATCTTTCAGGGATCTACCGATACTACGTTCTATATTCTCGCCGTTTATTTCGGAAGTGTGGGAGTTGTCCGTACACGCCATGCTGTACCATGCGGATTACTCGCCGATCTGGCTGGTGTCATAGCCGCAATTCTTATTTGCTATTTATTCTTTAACTAATATACGATATGATTACTTATCAAACTGAAGGGGTAGAAATGCCCGCTATCAAAAAGCGCGAAACCACAGCGTGGATAAAAGCTGTTGCAGAAACTTACGGGAAAAAAGTAGGTGAAATAGCTTACATTTTCTGTTCTGATGAAAAGATTCTGGAAGTAAACCGTCAGTATCTTCAGCACGATTACTACACTGACATCATTACGTTCGACTATTGTGAAGGGAACCGGATTGCAGGCGATTTATTTATTAGCCTTGATACAGTCCGTACCAATGCAGAGCAATTTGGAGCAACTTACGAAACAGAGTTGCACCGCGTCATTATTCACGGTATTCTGCATCTGTGTGGCATAAACGATAAAGGTCCGGGAGAACGTGAAATCATGGAAGCTGCCGAAAATAAGGCACTCGATTTGCTGAAAGATTTTCAATAATTCCATTCGGAATCTATTCAAGACCTATTACCTGAGCACATTCCTAATTCGGGTAGGACTGCTGAAAATTTCCGCTGTTGTTTTCTTAAATTCATGCTGACATTTCTAAAAAACATCGGCATGAATCAGGGAAAACAACAGCGGATTTTATTTCATACTTTTCAGTTCTTTACTCCCTCCTCTCCTTTCCTCTTTACTATAACTCTTTTTACGAACCTGAATCAAAGCTAAGCCACTAATTTTTCGTATTTTTGCAACAGATATAAAAACAAAAGATTAATGGACTTTAAGTATGACGTTATTGTTATAGGAGCCGGACATGCCGGCTGCGAAGCCGCTGCGGCAGCAGCTAACCTTGGCTCGAAAACCTGTCTGATCACAATGGATATGAATAAGATCGGACAGATGAGCTGTAACCCTGCCGTGGGAGGAATCGCCAAAGGTCAGATTGTTCGGGAAATCGACGCACTCGGCGGATATATGGGATTGGTAACAGACCGCACAGCAATTCAGTTCCGCATGCTGAACCGTTCCAAAGGTCCTGCCATGTGGAGTCCACGTGCACAGTGCGACCGAGGTAAATTCATCTGGGCATGGCGCGAAATTCTGGAGAACATTCCCAACCTCCATATTTGGCAAGATACAGTAGAGGAATTATTAGTAGAAAATGGTGAAGTAACCGGATTGGTTACATGCTGGGGAGTAACTTTCCATGCCAAATGTATTATTCTTACAGCCGGTACTTTCTTAAACGGCTTAATGCATATCGGACACAAGATGCTTGCCGGAGGACGTTGTGCAGAACCAGCATCCTATCATCTGACAGAATCCATTACACGCCATGGCATTACTGCCGGACGAATGAAAACAGGTACTCCGGTTCGTATTGATGCACGAAGTGTAGACTTCAGCCTGATGGAAACACAGGATGGAGAAAATGATTTTCACCGTTTCTCTTTCATCAGCGAGCCCAGACAGCTCAAGCAGCTTCAATGCTGGACATGCTATACTAACGAGGAAGTACACGAAGTATTGCGTAGCGGATTGGCCGACTCTCCCCTTTTCAATGGACAAATTCAGAGCATAGGACCTCGCTATTGCCCAAGTATCGAAACAAAGATTGTGACTTTCCCCGATAAGCCACAGCATCAGTTGTTCCTTGAGCCGGAAGGAGAAACCACACAAGAACTTTATCTAAACGGATTCTCCTCTTCACTTCCAATGGATATACAGTTCGCTGCGTTAAAGAAGATTCCTTGCTTCAGAAACATCGTTGCCTATCGCCCGGGATATGCTATCGAATACGACTATTTCGATCCGACACAGCTTAAGCATACATTAGAATCGAAAGTCGTAAAGAACCTATTCTTTGCCGGACAAGTAAACGGGACAACCGGATACGAAGAAGCCGGAGGACAAGGTATCATTGCTGGTATCAATGCACACATTAATTGTCATGGAGATGAACCATTCGTACTTGGACGCGACGAAGCATACATCGGAGTATTGATTGACGACCTGGTAACAAAAGGTGTAGACGAACCTTACAGAATGTTTACCTCACGTGCAGAATATAGAATTCTGCTCCGTCAAGACGATGCCGACATGCGTCTGACAGAACGCTCATATAAACTAGGTCTGGCAAGTAAAGAACGCTACGACAGACTTTGCCAGAAGCGAGAAGAAATACAGCGGTTGGTTGAGTTTGCAAAAACCTACTCCATCAAGGCAGATAAGATAAACGACGCTTTAGAGGGACTTGGAACAGCCCGGCTTACTCATGGCTGCAAACTGATAGAGTTGCTTAGTCGTCCGCAAATCACTATCGAGAATATTGCCCCGCATGTGCCATCTTTCCAAGCTGCACTCGACAAGGTAACCGACCGGAAAGAAGAAACAATTGAGGCAGCAGAAGTGTTAATCAAATACCAAGGCTATATCGATCGTGAACGAATGATAGCAGACAAGATACATCGCTTGGAAGCCATCCGTATCAAAGGAAAGTTTGACTATGCCAACTTGAACTCTCTGTCAACAGAAGCCCGTCAGAAGCTCATAAAAATAGATCCGGAAACACTGGCGCAAGCAAGCCGTATACCAGGTATTTCTCCAAGCGACATCAATGTGCTTCTCGTGTTACTGGGACGCTAAAGCAAGCATGTTTCACGTGAAACAACAAGTTTAAGAAACAAACATAAATTACTGGATATGAATAAAGAAACATTAAAGAAAAACCTCCGTGAGATACCAGACTTCCCTATTCCGGGAATATTGTTCTACGACGTCACTACATTGTTTAAAAATGCCGAGTGCCTCCAAGGGATGATTGACGAACTATACGAAATGTATAAGGATAAAGGCATCACAAAGGTAGTCGGTATCGAATCTAGAGGCTTCATTTTGGGAGGTGCTTTAGCTGCCAGATTAGGAGCCGGATTCATCATGGCAAGAAAGCCAGGAAAACTTCCTGCAGAAGTGGTAGAAGAAACTTATGCAAAAGAATATGGGACTGACACCATACAGATACATAAAGATGCTATTAATGAAAATGACATCGTCTTGTTGCACGATGATTTGCTGGCAACCGGAGGAACCATGGCTGCAACCTATCGCTTAGTAAAAAGATGCGGTGCTAAACAGGCATTTGTAAATTTTGTAATCGAGCTGAAAGGATTAAACGGTAGAAAAGCATTTACCGACGATGTAGAAGTGACCACGCTGTTGCAACTTTAAAAGGCTGCTCAGCCGGACGGACATATAAGAGTTTAATATCTCCTATTCACAATAAATAAGGAAAAGAAGAATCCGGCAAATACATTTTTGTATATGCCGGATTCTTCTTTTATAGAAATCCTTAAACGTACAAGCTATAACATGGAAGAACTTAGTACAAACGAATACCTTCGAGGAATCGTATTAAATTTGCCAAGCACTCCCGGCATCTATCAATACCTCAACAAAGAAGGAGTGATTATTTATGTTGGGAAAGCAAAAAATTTGAAACGGCGTGTATATTCGTATTTTTCAAAAGAGCATCAATCTGCCAAGACACGTATATTAGTCAGCAAGATTGCAGACATCCGCTATATTGTTGTAAATACAGAAGAAGATGCCCTGCTCTTGGAAAATAACCTTATCAAGAAATACAAGCCTCGCTATAATGTCTTGCTGAAAGATGATAAAAGCTATCCATCTATCTGCGTCAGCAACGAGTATTTTCCACGGGTATTCAAGACAAGGCAAATTATCCGGAACGGTTCTACCTACTATGGTCCATACAGTCATATTCCTTCTATGCAAGCTGTGCTAGATCTGATAAAGAAACTATATCCGCTCCGCACCTGTCATCTGGCACTAACCCCCGAAAACATTCGTCAGGGGAAATTCAATGTTTGCCTGGAATACCACATCAAGAACTGCAAAGGTCCATGTATCGGGATGCAATCTCACGATGAATATATGGATAATATAGCCCAAGTAAAAGAGATTTTAAAGGGAAATACTCAGGCTATAAGCGACGCACTGATGAAAGAAATGATGTCACTCGCAGAGGAGATGAAATTTGAAGAAGCTCAAAAAGTAAAAGAAAAATATGAACTAATAGAAAGCTATCGGGCAAAGAGTGAAGTCGTAAGTTCCATTCTTCATAACATAGATGTATTCTCTATCGAAATGGACGAAAATTCGGCCTACATAAACTATTTGCACATCACAAACGGATGCATAAACCAGGCGTTCACATTCGAGTATAAGAAACGTCTGAATGAGACAAAGGAAGAGCTGCTCCAGCTTGGAATTATTGAAATGAGAGAACGGTATAAAAGCTGCTCTCGCGAAATTATCGCACCTTTCGAACTAGATATGGAACTGAATAACGTAACATTTACCATACCGCAACGAGGCGATAAGAAACATCTGCTTGAGCTTTCTCTTCTCAATGTAAAACAATACAAAGTAGACCGACTTAAACAAGCCGAGAAACTGAATCCGGAACAGCGGAGCGTTCGCCTCTTAAAAGAAATTCAGGAGCAGCTGCAAATGGACAAAATGCCTATGCATATTGAATGCTTCGACAACTCAAACATACAAGGTTCCGATGCAGTAGCGGCATGCGTAGTATTTAAGAAGGCACGTCCCAGCAAAAAAGACTACCGCAAATACAATATCAAGACCGTAGTCGGACCGGATGATTATGCCTCTATGCAGGAAGTAGTACGCCGGAGATATTCCCGCATACTCGAAGAACAAGGAGAACTACCAGACCTAATTCTGACCGATGGTGGAAAAGGCCAGATGGAAGTTGTAAGACAAGTAATAGAAGACGAATTAAAATTACAGATTCCTATTGCCGGACTTGCCAAAAACAACAAGCATCGCACTTCGGAAGTTCTGTTCGGATTTCCACCGATGACTATAGGAATAAAACAAGGCACTCCCCTTTTTCATCTCCTCGAAAACATACAAGACGAGGTACACCGTTTTGCCATTACTTTCCATCGCGACAAGCGTAGCAAGAGTCAAATAGCTTCTGCATTAGACGGGATAAAAGGCATAGGAGAAAAGCGCAAAACAGCCCTACTGAAAGAATTCAAGAGTGTGGCAAGAATCAAGCAGGCAACTGTCGAAGAACTTGCAGCAGTAATCGGAGAAGCCGCAGCAAAAAGCGTAAAAGAGGCCCTATAAAAAAGCTCTGCGAAATGACATACCAAGTCTTTCCGCAGAGCGATTATAAATATCAATATCACCCATTTCACAGTCGGCAGAATCCTACTTCCACAAAGATACAATTAAATTAAGCTATACATTTGTCATTCTTACAATTTATTCTATCATTATACTGAATATTTTCTATCTTTGTAGAAAGTATATGTTTATATGAGAGTAGTTATTCAGCGCGTAAGTCATGCTTCCGTCACGATTAATGGAACATGCAAATCAGCTATAAAGAAAGGATTCCTCGTTCTTTTAGGAATAGAAGAAGCCGACAATCAGGAAGACGCCGACTGGTTATGTAAAAAAATCATCGGACTGAGAGTTTTCGACGATGAAAACGGAGTTATGAATAAATCGATTCTTGAGGCAGGAGGTGATATTTTGGTAGTAAGCCAATTCACCCTGATGGCTTCGACCAAGAAAGGGAACCGCCCGTCGTATATCCGTGCAGCCCGCCACGAGACAGCAATTCCACTATACGAATATTTCTGCAACGAACTTAGCATCGGGCTAGGCAAACAAGTAGGAACCGGTGAATTTGGAGCCGACATGAAAGTTGAATTGTTGAACGACGGTCCTGTTACAATCTGCATGGACACCAAAAACAAGGAATAAAGATGACATTGGAAGAAGCACAAAAAACAGTAGACAACTGGATAAAAACATATGGTGTACGCTATTTCAGCGAGCTGACCAACATGGCTGTACTCACCGAAGAAGTAGGAGAATTGGCACGTGTCATGTCACGCAAATATGGTGACCAGTCATTCAAACCGGGAGAAAAAGATAACCTCGACGATGAAATGGCCGATGTATTATGGGTGCTGATCTGTCTGGCAAACCAGACGGGAGTAAACTTAACAGAAGCATTTCAACGGAACCTGGAAAAAAAGACCAACAGAGATAAAGAAAGACATAAAAACAACCCCAAATTATAAGCATTATGAAGTACAATCACGAACATGAATGTGGATGTGGAGGCGAACATCACCACCACGACCACGAATGTAACTGCGGAAACGAACATCATCACGAACATGAATGTGAATGCAACTGTGACGATGATGCCTGCGACTGCGGCTGCGAAGATGAAGATACAGAAAATCTGCACCAGCCAGATAAATATAATGAAGCATTAAGCAAATACAATACGGTTTTAAAAGATGAAGAAGTAGCTGCACAAACAGCCCATATCATCGAAAAATACGTAAAGGAAAACGATACCGTAGAAGTGAAAAAATTCCTTTTCCACTGTATTGACCTTACTACTTTAAAATGCACAGACAGCGAACCGAGCGTAATGAAGTTTACGCAACATGTCAATGACTTTGTGGATGCATATCCCGAACTTGATAACGTAGCCGCAATCTGTGTATATCCCAACATGGCCGAAATCGTAAACGATACACTGGAAGCTGACAACGTAAAAATCGCCTGCGTATCGGGAGGATTTCCTTCTTCACAAACATTCACCGAAGTAAAGGTTGCCGAAACAGCTATGGCACTTCATGCAGGAGCCGATGAAATAGACATCGTGATTTCTGTAGGCAAATTCCTGAGTGGTGACTACGAAGGTATGTGTGACGAAATAGAAGAATTGAAAGAAGTATGCGGAGATAAACACTTGAAAGCAATCTTGGAAACTGGTGCACTGGGCAGTGCTTCGAATATAAAGAAAGCCTCTATCCTGTCAATGTATTCAGGAGCCGATTTCATCAAGACATCTACCGGAAAGGAAAATCCGGCCGCAACTCCCGAAGCAGCATACGCAATGTGCCAGGCCATCAAGGAATACTTCCTCGAAACCGGCCGTAAAGTAGGTTTTAAGCCCGCAGGAGGGATTAACACCGTACACGACGCATTAGTATACTATACAATAGTAAAAGAGGTCTTAGGCAAAGAATGGCTGACTAACGAGCTCTTCCGTCTGGGAACAAGCCGCCTTGCTAACCTGCTATTATCGGACATTGTAGGAAAAGAAACAAAGTTTTTCTAATTTAAATACGCGAAGGGCACGAAGATTCATCTTAGTAATGTTTCTCCGTGCCCTTGTTCTTTATATAACCTCAAGCTTTAGTTCGCCACAAGTCGCCCGTTCTCCCAGTGTTGATTCAGGATAACAGGAGGAGCTGTCGGCTCATGCTTTGCCTGTACAGAAATACTCCGCGAACGTCCCTGACGGTTTAAATCCCAACCGACAAATTCTTCATAGTCGAACTGCCAGCTCTCTCCATAAGCTAACTTATGGATACGGTTATAAATCGCCTCACGCGAAGGAGCATTGAAGCCTCCCACATTTGCATCCATGATACTGGTTTCCGTAGGACGATATGCGCCCTTATAATAAGTACAAGCTCCTTCAAACACACCTATGCCCTCACTCGCATAACGAGAGTCGGATATAAACTTGCTCCATACCACACTGTTCGGATCGCTTGTATAATCTACATTTCTTCCCCATCCATAATGATTTCGGGAATTAATATTATCAGAAATCTCACTTAATGGAATCGTACCCTGACTCTCATAATAATATTCATCCAGCAGTTTAGCAAATCCATGCCCACCCGCTTCATGATGAAGGACACATGCCAGTTCTTCATCACTTGTGCCAATCGGGAAATAGGCAATTCCATATCCTCTGCCATAATCACCTTGATAAGCTGTACTCGTTCCAAAATAACAAGTACCTGCATACTTAGCCGAATTCATCATAACAATAATCAGCACCTCATTCATCAGTGGACCGGTCATTCCCGGGCAGGTTGAAGCATACTGCATACATTTGTTGTTATCTCCTCCTACATGTGTTCCACTGCCGAAATAACCGGAAAATGCCGTACTTCCACCATCTATATATCCTTCATTCTGGGAAACGGCCGTCACGTAATATACATTAAACAGATTCCGGAAAGAGGCATAAGGCTTCTCACTGAAGAAGGCATCGGCTGCTGTCCGCATAACCTTTTCATACGTGCCGTCGGCAACCTGCCTGTCAGAAAAAGCATCCCCCATCAATACCACATTAATGCCGTTTCCTTCGGAAGCCTTTTGTAAGGTATACACCTTTCCATCCTCCGAAAAATCGGAAGATTCGTACGGTAAATCTCCCTCACCCAAGATTTCTTTCAAGAAGTCAGGAAGCAAATTTCTCGATGTTACACTACTATGAAATATCAATTTACCATTCTCATCGAAAGCCATAATAGTAGGGAAACCAGTAAATGAAATAACGCCCGGATTAGATAGCAGCGTAGGCCATTCCATATTATAACTTTCTATCATATTGAGTGCATCAGGATTGTTTGTTCCATCATGACAAAACCCGATGATTTCTAAAGAATGATTTTTATATCGCTGATAAATAGATGATACTGTAGGATGGAAAGCCTCACTGAAAGGACACCATGAAGCCCAGATATAATACAACGTTACCTTATGAGAGGCTACAATAGAAGTAGAATTTATTGTATTTCCCTTATAATCAGTTGCAGTAAAATCGGGCATATACAGATTAAATGTATCGAAGTTAAATCCGCCCGGAGAATTTTGTCCTATACAAACCCAACCACTTTTCTGCCACCAGGAAGAAGAAGTAACAGCCTGAGGTAAATCACCCGACAGCATATTCTTGCCAAAGTTCATATACTCCAACGAAGTCAATCTGCCAAGAGATTCAGGTACTGTACCAGTCAGTTGATTATTGCTCAGATAACTATACACCAGATTTTGCATATTGCCCAACTCAGATGGCAATCCTCCAGTCAACTGATTCTGAGATAAATCTAAATTTCTGAGTTCTGTCAGTTTCCCTATAGAAACAGGTATCTCTCCCGTCAACTCATTATTATACAAATTCAGAGTCCATAATACTTCAAGATTTCCAATTTCATCCGGTAAACTTCCAGTCAGATTATTCGAAGACAAGTCAATTGACATAACTCTGCCCTGATAATCTGTATAAACGCCATACCATTCTGACAAATCAGCATCCGAGCACCAGTTCGAATTGTTCGTCCATGCATCGCCGTTTGTAGCATCGTACAATGCAATCAAAATATCTCTTTCTGTCATCTCATCCTGTTCCAGCAAGTCGTTTGTATCAACAGCCGAGAAACTGGTTATAACAGAGCGGCCACCGTAATACTCCGTTCTGTTGCCTTAGTCAATGTCTGTTGCTGACCGTTTACAGTTCCTGTAATCTTAAAAGTCATACCTTTGCTGAAGACCTGAGGTGGAACAACAAAATAGAACGAAGTAGTTTGTGAAGGAGATAAGGTAACATTTCCCTGAAGTACAATTTCACCGTAACTCTCCTGCCCTCCCCCTGAAAGGCGAAACTCCGGAGCGTCCGATGCAATGTTAACCGAACCAAGTCCGGCTACAGCTTCTCCATTTTTGCCTGACAAAGAGATAGACTGAATATTCATGTTTCCTTTCAGGTTTAGACGTACCAGTCCGCAAACCTGCAAAAAGCGGAAAGAATTGGTGGTACTCTGAGCCACCATCGGACATACACCGGAAGCAAAACTGTCGAAGTTAAACGACTGTTCCGCCGGAAGACGGAAAGAAACATTCGTACCAGATATCATGGCATCTGCCGCATACGGATAAAAGGCATAAAACGTATTACCTCTGACGGGCTTGCTGCTTTCGAACTGAGCCTCGTCACCCGACATGCCTGTCAAATCATAACGGGCTATAGAATCGGAAACATCACTGAAAATACCAATCGCGTCTCCATTCTCCCATATTACAGAGTTACCCGAAAGAGATGTACGGCTCTTCACAACCGATGATGTCGTAGCACGAACCGACTTCAGGCTTTTATCCTGATCTTTAAAAGACACCAGATCATCTTGCTGGCATCCGGCAAGTAACAACAGAAATATACCTAAAAAAAGAGTTATATGCTTCATAATTTACTGTGTTTTTCAAGATTATTACCAGTCTTCTTCATTCTCTGTAAAGTCTTCTATACTTCCACCTGCAGAAGGCGTTTCTTCCTTTTTCCCAGCCTGAGTTATTTCTATAACACGAACAAGTTCCGCAGCCCGAACTGTCACATTTCCTTTCCTCTGGGAAGTCGAGGTATTTGCCCCAATAACAATTAAGTTACCATCTACGCTAATCCAACTGTTATCGCTGCATGTGAATGTATATTGGGTATTACTGTTAACGGTAAAAGTGAATTTTCCTCCCTCGGCAGTCGCAGAAATATTCGAAGGAGATACGTCCAGATAGACAGCTTCACCTTTCTGAACGACCTGTACCGTACGCACCAGACTACCGTCTTCGGATGTGACCGTGATTGTCGCTTCACGGGAAGAAGTCGATTCGTTGGCACTTACCGTAAATACAATTTCGTCTGAACTTCCCGACACAGCCTGAACCATCCAGTCTGCATCCGTATTTACCCGATAAGGTACATTCGCTTTTACAGTAAAACGAACCGTACCACCCTCTGGCAAAATATTAAAATGCTCTTGTGATACGACTAAATAGGGGGCCTCTTCCTTACCCTTTTGCATTACTTTTACCGTACGTTCTACACCATTTCCAGAGAGTATAATATTACCCTCACGCATAGCCGATCCGGTATTTTCTTCTACACTAAAATGCAAGGTCGACTGCTCCATTCCTCTGCCAACTACCTGCTTCAGCCAGCTGACGTCTGTCGTTACATCATAGCTAATATTCGCACTGACGTCAAATGAAAAAGTTCCGGATTCCGGTTCACAGATGATAGGATCTGAAGGAACAAGTATTTCGTCGGCAGCATATTGCCGGATAGTAAGCGTATCTGATATCGATTCCGTTTCATCAATGAAAACGAACCGTGCCTCACGCATATCATACGTATCATTAGGCTGTACCGCGAAATGAAGCGTGTGCGTAGAAACAGCTCTCGAAGTGATCTCGCTTACCCATGTATATTCTGTCACAGGCTTACATATATATGAAACACTCGACTGCAACTGCACGTCTACTGTACCTCCCAAGGCCCCTACTTCAACCATATCTTCGGAGAGAAGCAACACTTCTTTTTCTTTCCCCTCCTGATAAATCCGTACAGTTTCCTGCAATTCTCCACTTCGCACAAGAATGCTTCCGCTACGCTTTTCATAGCCGTCATTCGCCAAAATGCGGAAACTTAATACCGACTTTTCAAGACTGCGTGTCGAAATCTGCTCAATCCATGTATCCGAAACCTCCACCTCGAATGTCACATTGGCTTCTACCTCCACCTCTATAAGAAATTCTCCGGCAGAGAGTTCATAACTTTGGCGTGAAACAATCAAAGCATCTTTCTGCTTCTGAGAAACAACAATCGTTTCCCGACTGTCACCGCAGTCCAGAAAAACAGAAGCAGTACGCTCATCTGTACCATCGTTTGCGGCAACCGAAATAGTGACCGATGCTTCTCCGGCCTTACCTGATGTAGGAGAAACGGTAATCCAACTGGAAGCACGTACATTGCCAACCGTAGCTTTCCAATCGGCAGTAGATGTAAAATGTAATGTTACAGTTCCGCCAGAAGCATCCAACAATGGATGTTTATCGGTACCTTCTGCAAGTGTAATCTCAGCTTCTGGAGTTTCAGGTTCATCAGGCAGATTAACTTTCTCTTCTCCACTACAAGCTACCAAGACCACTGACAACAATACAAATAGAGCTTTTTGCATGCAATGCATTTTACCCCAACGAAACAAAGTGTCCATAGATTTAAGGTTTTTAATTGTGAAAATTTTTCTTATAACATAAAAGATATAACTGAGGCTTAAATTATATATTTTTTATCACTAATCAAAGATTTTTATCATATTTTCTTTACAAAATAAAGAGAAATACAGTATTATCTAGGAAATATATACAGATATATTTCATTTTATATAAGTGAGATAAAGAATAGAATAGAAAATCATAGCTGAAAAATCCGACCAGACAGAAAATTACAATAAATATATATATTATTTACCAATATACACCCTACTCTAACGTATCAAAAATTTATTTTATGCAAAGATTCACCCCAATAAATCAAGAAATCTTTCCCAATTTATGCTCAAGAATACCCCAAAACATCCTGATATTTTTAGAAAATTTATACAAAAAAAATCCCTTTATTCACGTTGTTTTCAAGTAAATAACAACATGAGTAAAGGGACATTTCTTTATATCAAAGATTATTCGAGATCTCGTTACAATAATAGAAATATTATTTATTCCGCTTAATCACATAGTCAATATAAGCTGTAAGTGCCGTACGGACCGCTTCATCTGCTGCTTCAGGAAGCAGGGCCAATGCTTTGTTACGGTAATCATACATCACCTGTTCCGCATAAGTGATACCTCCCTCCTGCTTCACATAATCTACAAAGCTGGCAATTTCCTCCTTCGAAGCACTTAGTGAACGGATACGCAATGCAAGTTCTTTCTTTTCCTCATTGGCACAAGTATTCAATACATGCAGTGCCGGAAGAGTCAGCTTACCTTCCATCATATCATTTCCAGTAGGCTTACCCAGCTCTTCATTATCGAAGTAATCGAAAATATCATCTTTTATCTGAAAGGCAATACCTATCATTTCACCAAAAAGAGCAGCCTTCTCCACTTCATCTTTCGGGGCATTTACCGAAATAGCTCCACTCTCTGCACTTGCAGTAAACAGGGCTGCTGTCTTTTTACGGATAACGTCAAAATAAATCTCTTCCGAAAAATCACGGTTACTGATATTCACCAGCTGAATAATCTCTCCTTCCGATAAATCCTGTCCCAAACGTGCTACCAGGCCGACCAGTTCAATATGATTGGTATATGAAGCATGACGCAGACTGGTTGCCAGCATATAGTCGCCTACCAGCACAGAAACCTTATTGTCATACAATGCATTAACCGACGACTGTCCCCGACGTTTATTACTCTCGTCTACCACATCATCGTGTACCAGACTGGCAGTATGAAGCAACTCGAGCGAAAGCGCAGCATGAAGGGTGGAATCGTTAATTCCACCATAAAGTTTTGCCATAAGCAAAACCAGAATAGGACGCATCATCTTTCCGTTCCTCTGCTTGATATAGCCTAAAACTTCGTCTAATAACGGGGTAGAACTTTTCAGTGAGGCATCGAAAAGAGCCTTAAATTCGCTTAATTCCTTTTCTATGGGTTTCTTGATTACTTCTAATTTATCCATGGAGATTTATTTGGGTACAAAAGTAATAATAAAACAGCGAATACGGTATTTTTTTGTACTTTTACGTAGAAAACTTAATAATTTTACACGAATGGAAAAACTGTTTCTACTCGATGCGTACGCACTTATCTACCGCGCGTACTATGCTTTTATCAAAAATCCGCGTATCAATTCTAAAGGTTTCAATACATCTGCTATCATGGGATTTGTCAATACACTGGAGGATGTACTGAAAAAAGAGAACCCTACTCATATAGGTATTGCATTTGATCCGGCCGGACCTACATTCCGTCACGAAGCTTTCGAGCAGTATAAGGCTCAGCGTGAGGAAACTCCCGAAGCAATTCGTCTTTCTGTTCCTATCATTAAGGATATTATCCGCGCTTATCGTATTCCTATTCTTGAGGTAAGTGGTTACGAAGCGGACGACGTAATTGGTACACTCGCAACCGAAGCGGGAAAACGAGGTATTACGACATACATGATGACTCCGGATAAAGACTACGGGCAACTGGTATCAGAAAATGTATTCATGTATCGCCCTAAATATGGCGACAAAGAATTTGAAGTCATGGGGGTAAACGAAATCAAAGCAAAATTCGATATTGAATCACCCTCACAGGTTATCGATATGTTGGGACTTATGGGAGATACGGCCGACAATATTCCGGGATGTCCGGGAGTCGGAGAGAAAACAGCACAAAAGCTAATTGCCCAGTTCGGCAGCATCGAAAACCTGCTTGCCAACACAGACCAGTTGAAAGGAGCAATCAAAACAAAAGTAGAAAATAACCGCGAGCAGATTACTTTTTCCAAATTCCTCGCAACAATCAAAACGGATGTTCCCATCTCACTAGATATGGAAGCCTTGAAACGGGAACAACCCGATGAAGAAGAACTCCGTAAAATTTTTGAGGAACTAGAGTTCCGTACTCTGCTGGATCGTATACTCAAAACAGAAAAGAAAACTGCCGTTCCTTCGGCTCCTGTACAAAGCGATCTCTTTGGATTTTTTGCGGGCGAGAATACAGACGAGCCAAAAAATTCAAATCTCACGCGGTTAGAAGACCTTGATTTCGACTACCAACTACTTGATTCAGAGGAGAAAATAAACGATTTTTTACAAATAATCGTTACAAAAGATTTTTTCAGTCTAGATACGGAAACCACAGGAACCGACCCAATTACTGCAGAACTGGTAGGAATGAGCTTCAGTTTTGCCGAAAATCAGGCATTTTATGTACCAGTTCCGGCAAATCGTGAAGAAGCGTTGACAATAGTTAAAAAATTCAAACCAATCATAGAAAATGAGAAAACACTGAAAATCGGACAGAATATAAAATACGATATGCTTGTGCTGGGTAATTATGGTGTCGAGGTCCGTGGCCCGATGTTCGACACCATGATTGCTCATTATGTACTTCAGCCTGAACTTCACCACGGCATGGATTACCTGGCCGAAGTATATCTGAAATATGAAACGATAAAAATAGAAGAGCTGATAGGTCCGAAAGGAAAGAATCAGAAAAACATGCGCGACCTCCCTCCTACTTCTGTCTACAAATATGCATGTGAGGATGCTGATGTTACACTGAAACTGAAAAAGGTATTAGAGAAAGAATTGATAGAAAATAATGTGAACGAACTGTTCCAGACTATCGAAATGCCGCTGGTTCCTGTCCTTGCGTATATGGAACGCAACGGGGTACGCATTGACACCGAAGCCTTGAAAGAAACATCACAGCATTTTACTGCACGTATGAAGCAGCTTGAAGAGGAAGTACATCAGCTTGCCGGAATGGAATTTAATATTGCTTCTCCCAAACAAGTAGGAGAAGTACTGTTCGACCACCTGAAAATAACAGACAAAGCTAAAAAGACCAAGACCGGCCAATACGTTACTTCCGAAGAAGTATTGGAAAGTCTACGAGGAAAGCATGAAATTGTAGGAAAAATACTGGAACATCGTGGACTGAAGAAGTTACTGGGAACCTATATTGATGCACTTCCCTTACTAATCGACCCCAAGACGGGACATATACATACTTCATTCAATCAGACTGTTACGGCTACAGGCCGACTTAGTTCGAGCAACCCTAACCTGCAAAATATTCCTATCCGTAATGAGGATGGAAAAGAGATTCGACGCGCCTTTATTCCTGACGAAGGCTGTGAATTCTTTTCTGCCGACTACTCACAAATCGAGCTGCGTATCATGGCTCATCTGAGTGGGGACCCTCACATGATAGAAGCTTTCCAGAAAGGACAGGATATTCATGCTGCTACTGCTGCCAAGATATATAAGGAGAAACTGGAAGATGTAACCCGCGAACAGAGAAGTAAAGCTAAAACAGCTAACTTCGGTATTATATATGGTATATCAGTATTCGGACTGGCAGAACGACTGAACATCGAACGTAAAGAAGCCAAAGAACTTATAGACGGATATTTCGAAAACTATCCGCATGTAAAAGAATATATGGATCAAAGTATCCGTCTGGCACAAGAAAAAGGATATATCGAAACTATATTCAAGCGTAAGCGCTACCTGCCTGATATCAATTCACGCAATGCTGTGGTCCGTGGGTATGCAGAACGAAACGCAATCAATGCTCCTATACAAGGAAGTGCTGCTGATATTATCAAAGTGGCAATGATTCGTATATACAAACGCTTCATGGAAGAGGGTATTCGTTCCAAAATGATTCTTCAGGTACACGATGAATTAAATTTCAGCGTCGTGCCCGAAGAAAAGGAAAAAGTACAGCATATTGTGATTTCAGAAATGGAGGCTGCTTACAAAATGAAAGTTCCTTTGCTGGCAGACTGTGATTGGGGTAAGAACTGGTTGGAAGCACATTGATATTTTGAATTGTTAAGATATCTTTAAATGGCAACAAATTGCTAAAATATTCATTTTTTCTTACCAAAAAGTTAGCAACATCAAAAGGTTTTACTAATTTTGCAGCGTAATCAAAAACAAAAAGATAGTAACACCTTAAAATTAAAGAAATATGAAAAAAATGAATTTACTCAAGAGTTTATTTGTAACAGTATTTGTTTTCGCTGCTAACCTTACAGTTTTTGCTAGCAACCCAGAAACTGAGTTGATATACAATACTGAGGAAATAGATGGAGTAAAGATGTCGGAAACTGTATATAAAATGAATGAAGGTATTCTGACAAACTTTGAGAAATATAACTATAAATACAACGATAAGAAACAAGTTGTAGAAAACGTGTTACAGAAGTGGGACGAAGGTAGAGGAACATGGCGTAACCATATGTGTATCAAATATACATATAATGAAAACAGCACCACAATCCAATACTACAAATGGAACAAAAATAAGAAAGATTACATTCTCGTTCCGGAAATGACTGTAACTATGGACATGTAAAAACAACATACAAAAAAACAATATTTTCATAAACTCTCTAGTAAAAGAGGTACTTCGTGAGAAGTGCCTCTTTTTTTATTTCTTCTTCTAATCAGACAATCTATTTTGCAAAAAACATAACAATCTGTTACTAAAAACAAGATAAGAATATATCAACTTTTCCGAAAAAATTATTTTTTTAGTAAATGACAAAAAGAATGACTACCTTTGCAAACTGAAATACAATCTGATAATTAATAAGGAAATATATAAGTTTTATGGCATTACAATGTGGCATTGTCGGTTTGCCCAATGTAGGAAAATCGACTCTTTTCAACTGTTTATCGAATGCAAAGGCTCAAGCAGCCAACTTCCCTTTCTGTACAATAGAACCTAACGTTGGTGTAATCACTGTTCCAGATGAACGTCTTAACAAATTGGCAGAATTGGTTATTCCCGACCGTATAGTACCTACAACTGTAGAAATTGTAGACATCGCAGGTCTGGTAAAAGGAGCCAGCAAAGGTGAAGGATTAGGAAATAAATTCTTGGCAAATATCCGTGAAACAGACGCAATTCTTCATGTACTGCGTTGTTTTGATGATGAAAATGTTACCCATGTCGACGGTAGTGTAGATCCTGTACGCGACAAAGAAATCATTGATACAGAGCTTCAGCTGAAGGACCTCGAAACAATAGAAAGCCGTATTCAAAAAGTACAGAAACAAGCTCAGACCGGAGGCGACAAAGTAGCTAAGCAAACTTATGAAGTACTGGTTCGCTACCGTGAAGCATTATTACAGGGAAAATCAGCACGTACCGTACAGTTCGAAACTAAAGACGAACAAAAGATCGCTCATGAACTTTTCCTGCTTACTTCCAAGCCTGTAATGTACGTATGTAATGTAGATGAAGCCAGTGCTGTAAATGGTAACAAATATGTAGAGCAAGTACGCGAAGCTGTCAAAGAAGAGGGAGCAGAAATATTAATTGTTGCAGCCAAGACAGAAGCCGACATTGCAGAACTTGAAACATACGAAGACCGTCAGATGTTCCTTCAGGAAGTGGGACTGGAAGAATCGGGAGTCAGTCGTCTGATTCGTTCAGCCTATAAGCTGCTGAATCTGGAAACCTATTTCACTGCTGGAAAGATGGAAGTCCGCGCATGGACATTCCATAAAGGATGGAAGGCTCCTCAATGTGCCGGAGTTATTCATACTGACTTCGAGAAAGGATTTATCCGTGCAGAAGTCATCAAGTACGACGACTTTATCAAATACGGTTCGGAAGCAGCTGTACGCGAGGCTGGTAAACTGAATGTAGAAGGAAAAGACTATATCGTAGAAGACGGAGACATCATGCATTTCCGCTTTAACGTATAATATACCATTTTAGAAAATCGGCCGCTCATCAGCGACCGATTTCTTTTTTTAATCCTAAAACAAAAAACCATGAACTATCTTATTATAGGTACTGGCGGCGTAGGAGGAAGTATCGCCGGATTTCTTGCTCTGGCAGGAAAAGAAGTCACATGCATTGCACGGGGAAAACACCTCGAGAATATCCGTAATTATGGGCTGCATCTGAAATCAGATTTGAAAGGCGAACACTATCTGAAAGTAAACGCCTGTACAACAGAAGAATATCAAGGGAAAGCAGATGTGATATTTGTCTGTGTAAAAGGATATTCCATCGACTCTGTCAAGGAGGTAATAGAACGTGCTTCAGCACCTCATACACTGGTTATTCCTATTTTAAATGTTTATGGTACAGGACCACGTATTGGTCGTTTGACACCTGAAGTAACTGTTCTCGATGGCTGTATCTACATCGTAGGATTTGTTTCAGGTGAAGGCGAAATCACTCAGATGGGAAGCATTTTCCGGCTGGTATTCGGAGCACGTCCGGAGCAGGGAGTTTCTCAGGAACGTATTGAAGCAATTGCAGAGGATGTCAGAAGTTGCGATATCAAAGTCGATGTTTCCGATGATATCAACCGCGACACATTTATCAAATGGGCATTTATTTCGGCAATGGCATGTACTGGAGCATATCACGATGTACCAATGGGAGAAGTACAACACGAAGGCGAAGTACGAGATACATTTATCGGACTGTCCAGAGAAAGTGCAGAAATCGGACACAAGATGGGAATTTCTTATCCGGAAGATCCTGTTTCTTACAATTTGAAAGTAATAGATAAGCTCGACCCGCACAGTACAGCATCCATGCAAAAAGACCTTGCCCGAGGACATGCATCGGAGATACAAGGTATGTTGTTCGATATGATTGATTTGGGTGAGCGTTTGGGAATATCTATGCCTACCTATCAAAAAGTAGCTCAAAAATTCAAGAATAAATGAAACATATAGTAGATATTGAAACCTGGGAACGGAAAGACAACTACAACTTTTTCCGTGGATTTGCGAATTCATGGATTGCTATCACCAGTGAAGTAGACTGTACTGAAGCTTACAACCACGCCAAAGCCAACGGAAAATCATTTTTTCTGTATTATCTTTATGCCATATTGCGCGCTGCCAACGAGATAAAAGAGTTCCGTTATCGCTGGGATAAAAACGGACAAGTAGTCTATCATGATACAGTGGATGTCATTTCTCCTATTGCTGTACCCGGCAAAACATTTTATACGGTACGCATCCCTTATCATGTTGATTTCGAAGCATTTTATACCGAAGCCAGACACATTGTCACATCTATTCCTGAAGATGGTGATCCATACGGAACCGATAAAAGCATTTATAAACAAGGAGATTTTGATGTAATCCTGCTAAGTGCCACTCCAAAACTATATTTCACTTCGATAACCTACACCCAACAGGAAGTAGGACATCCGCTGGATTATCCGCTGATGAATGCCGGTAAGACCATCATACGCGAAGGCAAGCGTATCATGCCTATTGCACTGACTGTAAGTCATGCTTTTACAGACGGAGCACACATTTCACTTTTCTTTGAGAAAGTAGAACAATACCTCAAGGAAATCTGCAAATAATCATACACAAAAAACTACGGGACTTCATCCTATTCAGAACCAGCCTGAATCAATCATTCAGCAGTTCTTTTCGATTGGATGCAGTCCCGCAGATTATCAGTATTATTCACATTTCAAATAATCACAAAGCTTCTGTGTTGCCCTTGCCCGATGGCTGATTTTATTCTTTTCTTCATTGCCCATCTCGGCAAATGTTTCAGTATAACCTTCGGGGACAAAAACAGGATCATAGCCAAATCCTGAACAACCGCGTTTTTTTTCGATTATTTCGCCTTTTACAACTCCTTCGAAGAGATGCTCCGTTCCACCCTCGATCAGGCAAATAGCCGTACGGAATTGCGCTTTACGGTTGGTCTTTCCTTCCAGCTCTACAAGCAGTTTTTTCATATTAGCTTCCGAATCATGTCCTTCTCCTCCAGCATATCGGGCCGAATAGACTCCCGGAGCCCCTCCCAGGACCTCAACCTCCAGACCCGTATCGTCGGCAAAACAATCCAGACCATAGTTTTTATAAATATATTCAGCTTTCAGAGCAGCATTTCCCTCCAGCGTATCAGCCGTTTCCGGAATATCTGCCTCACAATGGATATCCTTCAGACTCAGCACCTCTACCCTATCTCCCAATATGGCACGTATCTCATCCAACTTGTGTGCATTATTCGTTGCAAAAACCAGTTTCTTTTTCATAATCAATTTTATCTATCATATTTCTTCACAAAGATACACATACTCAGGCAACCATCCTCTACTTTCCGTCTGCTATTTCGCTGCAAAAACAGTCTTCCTCATTAATCGAGTAGGAGGAACGGGATTAATTCCCGTTCCGACCTCTCACACCACCGTA
>DXLM01000041.1:8863-29122 GCA_019414725.1 Bacteroides sp. | reverse complement strand
GCAGCCATCTGTGCTGCATAAGGAGTGTTCTTCTTAGAACCTCTAAATCCCATCTTACCTGCAGAAGACCATGAGATAATCTGACCTTCACTATTTGCCAGAGATACAATGATGTTGTTGAATGAAGAATGAACATGCAACTGTCCATTAGCGTCAACCTTCACATTTCTCTTCTTAGCTGCGACTGTTTTTTTTGCCATATCAACAATTATTATTTAGTAGCTTTTTTCTTATTTGCAACTGTTTTCTTTCTTCCCTTACGTGTACGAGCGTTGTTCTTAGTGCTCTGGCCACGAACCGGCAGACCAATACGGTGACGTACACCACGATAGCAACCAATATCCATTAATCGCTTAATGTTTAATTGCACTTCTGAACGAAGATCACCTTCTACTTTGTATTCAGCACCAATGATTTCACGAATTTTAGCAGCCTGGTCATCTGTCCAGTCTTTTACTTTCACATCTCTGTCAACACCAGCCTTATCCAAGATTTTTGCTGAACTACTGCGTCCAATACCATATACATAGGTTAACGCAATCTCGCCTCTCTTATTCTGAGGCAAATCTACACCAACTATTCTTATAGCCATATACTAAATTATTTTTTTTGCAAAAATAATAAATTATCCTTGACGTTGTTTATACTTAGGATTTTTCTTGTTAATAACATACAAACGGCCATTACGTCTTACGATCTTACATTCCGGCGTACGTTTCTTTAATGATGCTCTTACTTTCATATCTTATTTTCTTTTATTTATATCTAAAAACGATTCTTCCTTTGGACAAATCATAGGGTGACATCTCTACCCTTACCTTATCCCCCGGTAATATTTTAATGTAATGCATTCTCATTTTGCCGGAAATATGAGCAGTAATCTCATGTCCGTTTTCCAGCTCAACACGAAACATTGCATTTGACAATGCTTCAACGATCACTCCATCTTGTTCAATTGCGGATTGCTTTGCCATATTAAATTGCTTTATCTCCTAAAACTTGCTCTATAAATTCAAACGATGATAAAATATCTGCTTTATCCAAGCCTATCGCAACAGTGTGCTCAAAATGAGCAGCACATTTACGATCTCTTGTTCTGATAGTCCAACGGTCACTTTCCATTACAATCTGACGACTTCCCTGAGTTATCATGGGCTCAATAGCAATACACATTCCTTTTTTTAACAAAGTTCCTGTGCCTCTTTTGCCATAATTAGGAACTTGAGGCTGTTCATGCATCTCCTTACCTATCCCATGACCTACGAACTCACGAACTACTTCATACGATTGGGCTTCACAATGTTGCTGAATTGCATATCCAATATCACCTAAACGCTTTCCATGAACAGCATTTTCAATCCCCTTATACAAAGCCTCTTTTGTAGTTTTCAAAAGGGCTACAATTTCGGGATCAACTTCTCCTACACAAAAAGTATAAGCAGAATCTCCACAATAGCCGTTCATATAAGTTCCACAGTCGACAGAAACAATATCACCTTCTTTTAAAGGAATATCATTAGGAATACCATGCACAACTTGTTCATTAACGGAAGTACATAATGTACCAGGAAATGGAGGTCCATATGGATTAGGGAAACCTTTAAAAGTGGGAATTGCCCCATGATCTCTAATAAATTCTTCCGCAACTTTATCAAGTTGTTTTGTTGTCACTCCAGGCTTTATCAATTTTGCCACTTCAGCCAGAGTCCTCCCCACAAGGAGATTACTCTGACGAAGCAACTCTATCTCATCATCTGTCTTAAGAAATATCATTCTGACTTTATTTAATAAGCAGCAACATTTCCAGAACGTCCTTTAATTCTTCCTGAGCTAAGCAAGCCATCGTAATGACGCATTAACAAATGACTTTCTACCTGCTGAAGAGTGTCAAGAACAACACCCACAAGAATCAACAAAGAAGTTCCACCAAAGAACTGTGCAAATTCAGCCTGAACTCCAAATACCCCTGCAAAAGCTGGCAATATAGCAACAATAGCTAAGAAAAGAGATCCAGGCAATGTAATACGAGACATTATGGTATCAATGTAATCTGCAGTACTCTTTCCCGGTTTGATACCTGGAATAAAGCCGTTATTTCTCTTCATATCCTCAGCCATCTGAGTCGGATTAATCGTAATTGCAGTATAGAACCAGGTAAATACAATAATCAAAATTGCAAATACCAAATTATACCAGAAACTAGTATGGTCTACAAAAGCACGAGCAATACCACTTGCAGAAGCTACATTTGAGAATCCAACAATTGTAATAGGGATAAACATGATTGCCTGAGCAAAGATGATCGGCATTACATTTGCAGCATTTACCTTCAAAGGAATATACTGTCTAGCACCACCATATTGTTTATTTCCTACAATACGTTTAGCATATTGTACGGGCACTTTGCGAACACCTTGTACCAAAAGTATAGCAGCAGCTATAACTAATATCAACATAACAATTTCCAACAGGAACATGATGATACCACCAGCACCCGGTGAAGCAAGGCGGGAAACAAATTCACCTGAAAAAGCTTGAGGAAGACGAGCAATGATACCAATCATAATGATCAAAGAAATACCATTACCAATACCCTTGTCTGTAATTCTTTCTCCAAGCCACAAGATAAACATACTTCCAGCAGCCAAAATGATGGTAGAAGTAATAATAAAGAAAGTCCAATCTAATGAAGCATTAAGAGCCGGACCTGCCTGCATTTTCAAGTTGATCAAATAAGAAGGTGCTTGGAATATCAAAATAAAAATAGTCAGGATACGAGTATACTGATTGATTTTACGACGTCCACTTTCACCCTCGCGCTGTAATTTCTGGAAGTAAGGAACTGCAATCGCCAACAACTGAATCACGATGGATGCAGATATATACGGCATGATTCCCAATGCAAAAATTGAAGCATTGGAGAAAGCTCCACCAGAGAACATGTTCAACAAAGCAAGAAGACCTTCACTCGTTTGTTCATGCAACTTTGACAGCATATCAGGGTTGATACCTGGAAGAACCACATACGAACCGAATCTGTAGATTGCAACAAACAATATAGTAATGAGGATCCGCTGTCTCAGATCCTCAATATTCCATATGTTCTTTAATGTTTCAATAGATTTTCTCATTGAATCAGAGTTTTACTGCATTACCACCAACGGCTTCGATTGCAGCTACTGCACTCTTAGAGAAAGCATTTGCTTCTACATCGAGTTTAGTAGTTAAACTACCGTTACCAAGAACTTTCACTAACTGATTAGAAGAAATAAAACCAGCTTCAATCAAGTCATTAACACTAACTTTAGACAGGTTCTTAGCTTCAGCCAATTTCTGAATAGTATCAAGGTTAATAGCTTTATATTCTACACGGTTAATATTCTTAAAACCAAATTTCGGAACACGACGCTGAAGAGGCATCTGACCACCTTCAAAACCGATCTTCTTAGAATAACCAGATCTTGATTTTGCTCCTTTATGTCCTCTTGTTGAAGTACCTCCCAAACCAGAACCAGCACCACGACCAATTCTCTTTCTAGTTTTGACAGAACCTTCTGCTGGACGTAAATTATTTAAATTCATATTGTAAAATCCTTTATTATTAACAATATATTACTTAACGATTGCAACCAGGTGTTTTACCTTTTCAATCATACCCAGAATTGAAGGAGTTTCTTCGTGTTCAACCACACGATTCAATTTACGAAGTCCCAGTGCATCCAATGTTTTTTTCTGATCTGCAGGAGCACCAATTCTACTCTTTATTTGTTTAATCTTAATAGTTGACATGTTTATCCTCCTTATCCTCTAAATACTTTTTCCATACTTACACCTCTGTTTTGAGCTACCATGCGAGCATCTCTCATTTCGCTCAAAGCCAAGATTGTAGCTTTAACTAGGTTGTGTGGGTTAGAAGAACCTTTTGATTTAGCCAAAACGTCTGTTACACCAACACTTTCCAAAACAGCACGCATTGCGCCACCAGCTACAACTCCTGTACCGGTTGATGCAGGCTTAATGAAAACTTCTGCACCGCCAAATTTAGCAGACTGTTCGTGAGGAACAGTTCCTTTTAATACAGGAACACGAGTCAGATTTTTCTTTGCGGCTTCTACACCTTTTGCAATTGCTGCTGTAACTTCACCAGCTTTTCCAAGGCCCCAACCAATAATTCCATCTTCATTACCAACTACAACAATAGCAGAGAAGCTGAAAGTTCTACCACCTTTTGTAACTTTAGTAACGCGGTTGATTGCAACCAGTCTATCTTTTAATTCTATATCGTTAGTGATCTTAACTCTATTATTAACTGCCATAATTCATTAAAATTTAAGTCCACCGTTACGAGCAGCATCAGCTACTTCTTTTACTCTCCCATGATACAAGTAACCATTACGGTCGAATACGACAGTCGTAATACCAGCTTCTTGAGCTTTCTTAGCGATCAGTTCACCAACTTTAGCAGCTTGTTCTTTCTTTGGCATTGGTTCCATACCCAAAGAAGAAGCAGCAGCCAATGTTCTACCGCTCAAATCGTCGATAACTTGGACATATATCTGCTTGTTACTTCTAAACACACTCATACGCGGACGTTCAGCAGTACCTGAAATCTTGTTGCGTACTCTATATTTGATCTTGATTCGTCTTTCTATTTTTGTTGTCATAATTGTACGATTTTATGTGAATTACTTAGCACCAGCTGACTTACCAGACTTTCTACGAATTTCTTCACCAACAAACTTAATACCTTTTCCTTTATAAGGTTCAGGCTTACGGAAAGAGCGTATTTTTGAACAAACCTGACCGAGCAACTGTTTGTCACAAGATTCCAATATAATAAGAGGGTTCTTATTTCTTTCAGATTTAGTTTCAACCTTGATTTCAGGAGGCAACTGCATAAAGATGTTATGAGTATAACCTAAAGCGAAATCAATGATATTACCATTGTTTGATGCACGGTAACCAACACCGACAAGTTCCAACTCCTTCTTATAACCTTCAGAAACACCAACAACCATGTTATGTATCAAAGCACGATACAAACCATGGAACGCATGACGCTGTTTGAGGTTATCAAGCATAGCGTTTTCATTTTCTTTCAACACCACGTGACCGTCTGCAATTTCTACTTCAATAGCAGGATTTACAAACTGACTCAACTCACCTTTCGGACCTTTAACGTTTACTACGTTATCCTTCAGAGTAACTGTTACTCCAGCAGGAATACTAACGGGCAATTTACCTATTCTTGACATAGTTTATATCCTCCTACATTAATATACATAACAAAGAACTTCACCACCGATTTTCAATGCAGCAGCTTCCTTGTCTGTCATCACACCTTTGGAAGTAGATATAATAGCAATACCTAATCCATTAATAACTCTCGGCATGTCTTTGTAGCCGGTATACTTACGCATACCCGGAGTAGATACTCTTTCAAGTTTTTTGATAGCGTTAACTTTGTTAACAGCATCATACTTCAAAGCAACCTTGATAGTTCCTTGAGGACCATCTTCTACAAATTTGTAGTTCAGAATGTAACCTTTGTCAAACAGAATCTTAGTAATTTCTTTTTTCAAGTTTGAAGCAGGTACTTCTACAACTCTGTGCTTAGCACTAATTGCATTTCTCAATCTTGTGAGATAATCTGCGATTGGATCTGTCATAAAAATAAATTGTTAAATTAATCAGGACTACCCTGACAATATTTAATAATAAAAAAATTTACCAGCTTGCTTTCTTAACGCCCGGGATTAAACCGTTTGATGCCATTTCACGGAACTGAATACGTGAAATACCGAACTGACGCATATATCCTTTAGGACGACCAGTCAGTTTACAACGGTTGTGCAAGCGAATAGGATTGGAATTCTTAGGCAGTGCCTGCAATTTCTGTGCAGCTTCAAAAGCTTCAGCAGGATCACCAGTATTAACAATCTTCTTCAACGCAGCACGTTTCTCAGCATATTTGGCTACCAGTTTGGCTCTTCTTACTTCACGAGCCTTCATTGATTCTTTTGCCATATCTTATCAATCTTTTTTAGCGTTTTTAAACGGTAAACCGAATTCCTTCAACAAAGCATAACCTTCTTCGTCTGTTTGAGCAGAGGTTACAAAGGTAATATTCATTCCGAGAATTTTAGTAATACTATCGATATTTATTTCAGGGAAAATGATTTGTTCCTGAATACCCAAAGTATAATTACCTCTTCCGTCCAACTTGCTTTCGATACCTTTGAAGTCACGGATACGTGGCAAAGCTACACGAACAAGCTTTTCAAGGAATTCATACATTCTTTCACGACGTAAAGTTACCATTACACCGATAGGCATTTTTTTACGCAACTTAAAGTTTGCGATATCTTTACGAGAAACAGTTGCAACAGCTTTCTGACCGGTAATTGCTGTCAGTTCATTGATAGCAACATCGATAATTTTCTTATCAGCTACAGCCATACCCAAACCCTGATTGATAACAATCTTCTTCAGCTTAGGAATCTGCATAGATGAAGTATACTGGAACTGATTCTTCAACGCAGGAGCAATGCGCTCTGCATATTCTTTCTTAAGGCTAGCAGTATTACTCATTATTTAATCTCCTCTCCTGATTTTTTAGCATAACGAACAAATGTTCTTCCATCAGAACTTTCTCTTCTACCAACACGTGTCGGTTTACCTGTCTTAGGATCAACCGGATTCAGGTTAGAGATGTGAATAGGTGCTTCCTGCTTCACAATACCACCCTGAGGATTCTTTGCATTAGGTTTAGTGCTCTTTGATACCATGTTGATACCTTCAACCAGTGCACGTCCTTCTTTAACAAGAACTTTCAACACGCGGCCAGTTTTACCCTTGTCTTCACCAGAGTTTACGTAAACTGTATCGCCTTTTTTAATATGTAATTTACTCATTACTTAAATCTTTTACAAAATTAAAGTACTTCAGGTGCAAGTGATACCACTTTCATGTTTGCAGCACGCAACTCTCTTGCAACAGGGCCAAAAATACGACTTCCTCTAATTTCACCTGCATTATTCAACAATACGCAAGCATTATCATCAAAACGAATATAAGAACCATCAGCACGACGGATTTCTTTCTTAGTACGTACAATTAAAGCCTTTGATACTGCACCTTTTTTAACATCACTAGAGGGGATTACACTCTTGATAGAAACTACAATGACATCCCCTACAGAAGCGTAACGTCTCTTCGTACCGCCTAATACGCGGATACAAAGAGCTTCTTTAGCGCCACTGTTGTCACACACTGTAAGTCTGGATTCTACTTGTATCATAATTACTTAGCTCTTTCAATTATTTCAACCAATCTCCATCTCTTAGTTTTGCTCAAAGGACGAGTTTCCATGATGTGTACTGTATCACCTACATTACATTCATTCTTTTCATCATGAGCATGGTATTTTTTCGTTTTAGAAACGAACTTACCATAAATAGGGTGTTTTTCTTTAAACTTAGCAGCAACAGTAATGGTCTTATCCATCTTATTGCTTACTACAACACCTGTTCTTTCTTTTCTTAAATTTCTAGCTTCCATGAGGACCATTATTATTTGTTAAGTTCTCTCTGACGCAATTCTGCTTTCATACGCGCAATTGTTCTGCGTAATTTCTTAATCTGTGCAGGATTTTCCAGCGGAGAGATCGAATGATTTAAAACCATTTGATTGTAATTGGCAACTTCAGTCTGAATTCTTTCTGCCAATTCGTTGGTAGCTATTTCTCTAATTTCTGCAATCTTCATATCAATTAAGCATTTTGACTTGCGTCGTAATCACGTCTAACAATAAACTTAGTTGTAACAGGAAGTTTCTGTGCTGCAAGGCGCAAAGCTTCTTTAGCTACATCAAAAGAAACTCCTTCTACTTCGATCAAAATACGACCCGGAGTTACAGGAGCTACAAATCCTTCGGGAGAACCTTTACCTTTACCCATACGTACATCAGCAGGTTTACGAGTAATAGGTTTGTCCGGGAAAATACGGATCCAAATCTGACCCTGACGCTGCATATATCTTGTTACAGCAATACGAGCTGCTTCAATCTGACGTCCAGTAATCCACTTAGTCTGTAATGACTTGATACCAAATGTACCGAAAGCCAACTGGTGTCCTCTCTGGGCATTACCTTTAGCGCTACCTTTCTGCTGTCTTCTGAATTTTGTCTTTTTCGGTTGTAACATAATTCCTAAAATTCAAATTCGTTAGCGATTGTTGTTTTTCTTTCTACGGAAGTTCTTTCCTCCATTATTACCGTTTCCACCACGGTTGTTTTCCTTGCTCTGAGTGAAGTTAGGAGCTAACTCACGTTTACCATAAACTTCACCACGGCAAATCCATACTTTGATACCCAGCAAGCCAACTTTTGTCAAAGCTTCAGCATGACAATAGTCAATATCTGCACGGAAAGTATGCAACGGAGTACGACCTTCCTTATACATTTCAGAACGTGCCATTTCAGCACCATTCAAACGACCTGAAATCAGTACCTTGATACCTTCAGCTCCCATACGCATTGTATTGGCAATAGCCATTTTAATAGCGCGGCGGTAAGCAATCTTACCTTCAACCTGGCGAGCGATATTATTAGCAACAATCACAGCGTCGAGTTCGGGTTTCTTCACTTCGAAGATATTAATCTGGATATCCTTATCGGTGATCTTCTTCAACTCTTCTTTCAACTTATCAACTTCCTGACCACCTTTACCAATGATAATACCTGGGCGAGCAGTACATACAGTAATTGTCACCAACTTCAGAGTACGTTCAATTACGATTCTTGAAACGCTGGCTTTTGCAAGTCTGGCATTCAGATATTTACGAATTTTGCTATCTTCCAATAAAGCATCACCATAATTCTTGCCACCGTACCAATTAGAATCCCATCCTCTGATAATTCCTAAACGGTTACTTATCGGATTAACTTTCTGTCCCATCTACTCTTAATTTTTATCATTAGTATTTTTAGAATCAACGAACAAAGTTACATGGTTTGAACGTTTACGAATTCTGTAACCTCTACCCTGTGGAGCCGGTCTCATTCTTTTCAGAGTTGCTCCTCCGTCAACAAAAATCTTAGTTACAAAAAGTTCACCATCTTCAGCTTTGCGTTCGTTTTTCTGTTCCCAGTTAGCAATAGCAGAGCGCAACAGTTTTTCCACTCTTGCAGAAGCTTCCTTAGAAGAAAACTTCAATACACCAAGTGCTCTATTAACCTCCATACCGCGAATCATATCAGCAACGAGACGCATTTTACGCGGAGAAGTAGGCACATTTTGCAATTTTGCAAAATACATGGTCTTAAGGGCTTCTTTTCTTTTTTCAGCCGATATTTTTTTTCTTGCTCCCATTATTTATTACTTTATTATTTCAATAAGTGTGTCCTGTTATTTTTTCTTGTTACCTGCATGACCACGGAAAGTACGAGTTGGAGCAAACTCTCCCAACTTATGACCAACCATGTTTTCAGTAACGTAAACAGGAATAAATTTGTTTCCGTTATGAACTGCAATTGTATGCCCTACAAAATCAGGCGAAATCATTGAAGCTCTAGCCCATGTTTTAACAACTGACTTCTTGCCGCTTTCATTCATAGCGAGCACTTTGTTTTCCAGTTTTACATTAATATATGGACCTTTTTTTAATGAACGACTCATAAATACTCAATTAATCAGTTGTTATTATTTTCTTCTTTCAATAATATACTTAGAAGACTGTTTCTTAGGTGCTCTTGTCTTCAAGCCCTTAGCATACAAGCCTGTACGTGATCTTGGGTGACCTCCTGACTGACGTCCTTCACCACCACCCATCGGGTGATCAACAGGGTTCATAACAACACCACGGTTGTGAGGACGACGACCTAACCAACGAGAACGTCCAGCCTTACCTGAAGCTTCCAAAGCATGGTCTGAATTACCAACACTACCAACTGTAGCTTTACAAGCACTTAAGATTTGTCTTACTTCACCTGAAGGCAACTTGATTACACAGTATTTACCTTCACGAGAAGTCAACTGAGCAAAATTACCAGCCGATCTTACCAATGCAGCACCTTGTCCTGGACGCAACTCAATGTTATGAATTACAGTACCGACAGGGATGTTTTCGAGAGGAAGTGCGTTACCAATCTCAGGCGCCGCATTCGCTCCAGACATCAAAGTGCTACCAACTTGCAATCCATTAGGAGCAATAATATATCTTTTTTCACCATCAGCATAAAACAACAACGCGATACGAGCTGAACGGTTCGGATCGTATTCAATTGTTTTAACAACTGCTGGAACACCGTCTTTATTTCTCTTGAAATCAATAATACGGAATTTTCTCTTATGACCGCCACCGATATAGCGCATTGTCATTTTACCTACATGGTTACGACCACCAGTAGAACGCTTTCCATATACAAGAGATTTTTCTGGTACCGATGCAGTAATTTCTTCAAAAGTACCAATAATTTTGTGTCTCTGCCCCGGTGTTGTGGGCTTAAATTTACGTACTGCCATCTTTTATTTAAATATTGCTATAAAAATCAATAGTATCACCTTCTTTCAATGTAACGATAGCTTTTTTATAAGCATTAGTACGTCCATTGATAAGACCTGATTTAGTATAACGGCTCTTGTTCTTTCCTGCGTAACGGATAGTATTCACATCAACAACAGTTACGTTATACAAAGCCTCGATTTCGCTCTTAATTTCTAATTTGTTAGCTTCAGGACGAACAATAAATCCAAAGCGGTTGAACTTTTCAGATATTGCCGTCATTTTTTCTGTAACCAACGGTTTAATAATCATTCCCATATTACTTCAGCCTCCTTTAATTATTTAACTAAGGTTTCCTCGATAGCTTTCAATGCGCTCTCTGTAACAACAAGAGTTTCTGCGTTCAATACTGAGTAAGTATTCAGCGCAGAAGCAATTGCAAGATTTGTACGCTCTAAGTTACGAGCAGACAAATATACGTTTTTATTTGCTTCCGGCAAAACCATAAGCAGCTTTTTACCAGCTACTTTAAGATTATTCACAACATTTACGAATTCTTTAGTCTTAGGAGCTTCAAATGTGAAGTCTTCTACTACTACGATATTGTTAGCCTGAGCCTTATATGCCAAAGCAGACTTACGAGCCAAAGTCTTTACTTTCTTATTCAATTTGAACCAATAATCACGTGGCTTTGGACCAAATACACGAGCACCACCAACCAACAATGGAGAGTTGATATCACCACGACGTGCACCACCTCCACCTTTCTGACGGCCTAATTTACGAGTAGAACCACTGATTTCGCTTCTTTCTTTAGACTTATGAGTTCCCTGGCGCTGATTAGCCATGTACTGTTTTACGTCCAGATAGATAGCGTGATCATTCGGAGTGATTCCGAAGATAGCTTCATTCAAAGCAACCTTTCTTCCGGTATCTTCACCCTTAATATTTAATACGTTAACTTCCATTATTTCTCAATTATTACGATTGAACCTTTGCAACCCGGAACAGAACCTTTGATCAAAAGCAAGTTGTGTTCAGGAATTACCTTTAATACCTGTAAGTTGTGAGTAGTTACTCTGTCACCACCCATTTGACCACCCATGCGCATTCCTTTGAATACTTTTGCAGGGTAAGAACAAGCACCGATAGAACCCGGCTTACGAGCACGGTTGTGCTGACCGTGAGTAGTCTGACCTACACCACCAAATCCGTGACGTTTAACAACACCCTGGAAACCTTTACCTTTAGAAGTACCGATTACGTCTACATAGCTAGCATCGTTAAACAATTCTACAGTGATAGTATCACCTAAATTCAATTCTTCTGAGAAATCTTTGAACTCGGCCAAGTGTCTCTTTGGAGTTACTCCAGCTTTCTTAAAGTGACCCATCAACGGTTTTGTAGTATGCTTTTCCTTTTTGTCTTGGAAACCTACCTGAACAGCTGCATAGCCATCTTTTTCTACACTCTTAATCTGAGTAACTACACAAGGACCAGCTTCGATAACAGTGCATGGTACATTTTTACCATCAGCACTGAAAACGGATGTCATTCCGATTTTCTTTCCTAATAATCCTGGCATTTCAGTTAATTTTTAAATTTATTAAACTTTAATTTCTACTTCTACTCCACTTGGTAATTCCAATTTCATCAAAGCATCTACTGTCTTAGCAGTTGAGCTATAGATGTCGATCAGTCTTTTATAAGAAGACAATTCAAACTGTTCACGAGACTTTTTATTAACAAAAGTTGAACGGTTTACAGTAAACACACGTTTGTGAGTTGGCAATGGAATAGGACCGCTAACAATAGCGCCTGTAGCCTTCACAGTTCTCACAATCTTCTCAGCAGACTTGTCTACCAAATTGTGATCGTAAGATTTCAGTTTAATTCTAATTTTCTGACTCATTAGTAATAGTTAATTAATTATTATTTTTAAGGTGAAGCATGAGGGCTAAGAGTCATTCGCTAGCCCTCATCAGCTTCAAGTTATTTCTGATTATACCAAATCTACGCGACCTTTAACTTCTTCCAATACAGTCTTAGCGATAGAGCTTGATACCTGAGCATGGTGATCATAAGTCATTGAAGAAGTTGCACGACCAGAAGTGATAGTACGCAAAGCTGTTACGTAACCAAACATTTCTGCCAGCGGAACCATAGCCTTCACGATACGAGCACCAGAACGGCTAGTTTCCATTCCTTCAACCTGACCACGACGCTTATTCAAGTCACCGATAACGTCACCCATGTTTTCTTCAGGAGTAACAACTTCCAACTTCATGATAGGTTCCATCAATACAGGACCTGCCTTAGCGCAAGCATTCTTATAAGCCTGAATAGCACAGATTTCGAAAGACAACTGGTCAGAGTCAACCGGGTGGAATGAACCATCTTTCAATACAACCTTCAATGAGTCAAGAGGGAATCCTGCCAACACACCATTCTTCATAGCAGTCTGGAAACCTTTCTGTACAGAAGGGATAAATTCCTTAGGCACGTTACCACCTTTAACTTCATCGATAAATTGCAATCCACCTTGTTTGAAGTCTTCATCAACCGGACCGATTGTCACAATGATATCAGCAAACTTACCACGACCACCAGACTGCTTCTTATAAACTTCACGCAATTCAACAGTCTTAGTAATAGCTTCCTTGTAGTTAACCTGAGGACGACCCTGGTTACATTCTACTTTGAATTCACGTTTCAAACGATCGATAATGATATCCAAGTGAAGCTCACCCATACCAGAGATAACTGTCTGACCTGTCTGTTCATCAGTTTTTACTGTAAATGTCGGGTCTTCTTCAGCCAACTTAGCCAAACCGTTAGACAATTTATCCAAGTCTTTCTGAGTCTTAGGCTCTACTGCGATACCGATTACAGGTTCTGGGAAGTCCATAGATTCAAGAACGATCGGAGCTGTTTCATCACACAATGTATCACCAGTACGAATATCCTTGAAACCTACACCAGCACCAATATCACCAGCACTAATTACTTCAACAGGATTCTGTTTATTTGAGTGCATCTGGAACAAACGTGAAACGCGTTCTTTCTTTCCTGAACGAGAGTTGAAGATATAAGAACCTGCTTCAACCTTACCAGAATATACACGGAAGAAAGTCAGACGACCTACATATGGGTCAGTAGCAATCTTGAACGCCAAAGCAGAAGTCTTTTCATCTTCATCTGGCTTACGATCTTCTTCAGCTCCAGTAGATGGGTTAGTACCTATAATATTTGGAGTATCCAATGGAGAAGGCAAGAAAGCACATACATAATCCAGCAAAGTCTGTACACCCTTGTTCTTGAATGAAGAGCCACACAGCATTGGAACGATTTCCATCTTCAATGTTCCAGCACGCAATGCACGCATGATTTCTTCCTCTGTAATAGTAGAAGGATCATCAAAATACTTTTCCATCAAAGCTTCGTCGAACTCAGCAACCTTTTCAAGCATCTTGTCTCTCCATTCCTGTGCTTCATCAACCAAGTTTGCAGGAATTTCTTCTACATCATAATCAGCACCCATTGTTTCATCGTGCCACAAGATAGCTTTCATCTTAACCAAGTCAACTACACCCTTAAAGTTTTCTTCAGAACCAATAGGGATAACTACCGGACATGGATTAGCACCTAAAACATCCTTCATCTGACGTACAACTTCAAAGAAGTCTGCACCAGAACGGTCCATTTTATTAACGTAACCGATACGAGGAACATTATACTTATCAGCCTGACGCCATACAGTTTCAGACTGCGGTTCAACACCACCAACTGCACAATATGCAGCAACAGCGCCATCCAATACACGCAATGAACGTTCAACCTCAGCAGTAAAGTCTACGTGTCCCGGAGTGTCAATCAAGTTAATTTTATACTTATTACCTGCATAGTTCCAGTAAGTAGTGGTAGCAGCTGAAGTAATAGTGATACCACGTTCCTGCTCCTGCTCCATCCAGTCCATAGTAGCAGCACCATCGTGCACCTCACCAATTTTGTGAGTCAGACCAGTGTAAAACAAGATACGTTCAGAAGTAGTTGTCTTACCAGCATCGATGTGCGCCATGATACCGATGTTACGGGTCAAATGCAAATCATGTTTAGCCATTTTATTTCCTAGTTAAAATTAATACTTGATTAGAATCTGAAGTGAGCAAAAGCACGGTTAGCTTCAGCCATACGGTGCATATCTTCTTTACGTTTGAAAGCACCACCCTGCTCGTTATATGCATCAAGAATTTCAGCTGCCAATTTATCAGCCATTGACTTGCCACCACGTTTACGGGCAAAAGCAATCAAATTCTTCATAGAGATTGACTCTTTACGGTCAGGACGAATTTCTGTAGGAACCTGGAAAGTTGCACCACCAATACGGCGAGACTTAACTTCCAGCTGCGGAGTTACATTATCTAGAGCTTTTTTCCAAACTTCCAAAGCTGAAGTTTCTTCACCTGGAAGCTTTGTTTCAACTGTCTTCAATGCATTGTAGAAGATTTCGTAAGAAGTATTCTTCTTTCCATCATACATCAGATGGTTTACGAATTTAGAAACCTTCTGATCATTAAATACTGGATCCGGAAGGATCACACGTTTTTTTGGTTTTGCTTTTCTCATTTTGTTTGATAATAATGTTTAGTTTGGGGCTGCATCTCTGTTTTCTTCAACGCCTCCTCTGAAGCATTTACTCAACCTTAAAGCTTTTCCAACAAACCAAAACGAATTAATAAAGTTTTTTACTAAGGATTGTACTCAGCTACGAATTATTTCTTACCCTTTCCTGCTGGAGCCTGTCCTGGTTTCGGGCGCTTAGCACCATATTTAGAACGTCTCTGTGTACGACCAGCAACACCTGCTGTATCCAATGTTCCACGAACAATATGATAACGTACACCTGGAAGGTCTTTCACACGACCACCACGAACCAATACGATTGAGTGTTCCTGCAAGTTATGTCCTTCTCCCGGAATGTAAGAGTTCACTTCCTTAGAGTTTGTCAAACGCACACGAGCAACTTTACGCATTGCTGAGTTCGGCTTTTTCGGAGTTGTAGTATAAACACGTACACAAACGCCACGTCTCTGAGGGCATGAGTCCAATGCAGGTGATTTACTCTTCTCAACCAAAACCGTTCTTCCTTTTCTTACTAACTGTTGAATAGTAGGCATTTTGTTTTGATTTTAATTATTATATATATTGTTTATTGTTTTTCCAATCCTAGTCGAAACTATACATTTCGGGCTGCAAAATTACAAATAACTTTTTAATAGACAAACTGTTTTAAAATAAAAAAAGCCCATTTTCCGAAAAAAGTCGGAAAATGGGCCATAAAGCTATGTTTTTATATTTTTTTAAGCTTCTCCCTTAAAATCACTCAATGGAGGAACAAAGGTTTTACTACCGTTTCCCTGTTCTTCCGGCATACGTATTGGACCAAAATTATGCTCGTACTTTGCAACATTATCCTGCAATGCATACATTAATCGTTTTGCATGTTCAGGAGTCATCACAATACGCGATTGTACTCCAGCCTTTGGCAAGCCCGGCATAATACGAACAAAATCTACAATAAACTCAGAAGTAGAATGAGTAATTATAGCAAGATTAGCATAAGTTCCTTGAGCAACTTCTTCTTTCAGCTCTATCTGAAGCTGATTATTTTTGTTTTCGTTTTCCATAATAACTTAGTTTTTACATTTCAATTTTTATATTAACGCCACAAATGTAGGGAAAAAGTTGAATCATCCGAACAGTTAAGTAAAAATTTCAATAGCCAATTTCACTTTTTGGCAAATTCAACGAAGCTATTAAAGGGAAAATATAAGTTGAGATTTTCGATTTATGATTGATATAAATACAAAAGGAGCTGTGCCATTCTTCATGACACAGCTCCTTATATGTATAAGATTAAAGTATTATTCTACTTCACTATAATCAAGTACGTTCTTACGATTTGCCAAAATTCTGTCATACTCTTCTTTTGAGCCAACAATAATCTTTTCGTATTCACGCTGACCAGTTCCGGCAGGTATCAAGTGACCGCAGATAACGTTTTCCTTCATACCTTCCAGTTTATCAACTTTACCGTTAATTGCCGCTTCGTTCAAAACTTTAGTAGTTTCCTGGAATGATGCAGCCGACATAAAGCTTGATGTTTGCAATGCAGCACGTGTAATACCTTGCAAAATCTGAGTTGATGTAGCAGGAACAGCATCGCGTACTTCCACTGGTTTTAAGTCACGACGCTTCAGCATACTGTTTTCATCACGCAACTTACGAGCTGTAACAATCTGTCCCGGCTGCAAGTTCTGAGAATCACCAGCATCAACAACAACTTTCTTACCCCAGATACGGTCGTTTTCCTCGTTAAATTCCAAACGGTCTACAACCTGCTGTTCCAAGAAACGAGTATCTCCCGGCTCATCAATCTGAACTTTACGCATCATCTGACGAACGATAATTTCAAAGTGCTTATCGTTAATCTTAACACCCTGCAGACGGTATACATCCTGAATTTCGTTCACGATGTACTCCTGTACTGCTGTAGGACCTTTAATAGCCAAGATATCAGCAGGAGTGATAGCACCATCTGACAACGGAGTTCCGGCACGTACATAGTCGTTTTCCTGAACAAGGATCTGCTTTGACAGAGCCACAAGGTATTTCTTCACATCGCCTGTCTTAGATGTGACGATAATTTCACGGTTACCACGTTTAATCTTACCCATCGTAACCTCACCATCGATTTCTGAAACAACAGCAGGATTAGACGGATTACGTGCTTCGAACAATTCGGTTACACGTGGAAGACCACCGGTGATATCACCTGCCTTACCAACTGCACGTGGAATCTTAACCAAAATATCACCGGCCTTAACCACCTGCTTGTCTTCAACAACTACGTGACCACCTACCGGCAAGTTATATGTACGAATGATACCACCATTTTCATCCAAAATATGCAATGACGGGATCTTTGTCTTATCTTTAGATTCTGTAATGATGATTTCACGCAAACCTGTAGCTTCATCCGATTCTACCTTATATGTTACATTTTCAATTACAGATTCAAAATCAATCTTACCTGCAGCTTCTGTAACAATAACGGCATTGAACGGGTCCCACTTAGCAATCAGCTTACCTTTCTCAACGACTTCACCATCTGATGCATACAGTTTAGAACCATAAGGAACGTTATGTGTTGACAGGATAATACCTGTATTAACATCCACGAAACGAACTTCAGCCAAACGACCAACAACGATTTTAACTGCTTCACCTGTTTCTTCAACAGCGTCTACTGTACGCAATTCTTCAAACTCAAGACGTGCATCGTTCTTCGCAACAATACTTGCATTTGCAGCCATGTTACCGGCGATACCTCCGGCGTGGAATGTACGCAATGTCAACTGAGTACCCGGTTCACCGATTGATTGAGCAGCGATAACACCAACAGCCTCACCTTTCTGAACCATACGGCTGGTAGCAAGGTTACGTCCATAACACTTAGCACATACACCCTTCTTCGACTCACATGTCAATACAGAACGGATTTCAACGCTTTCAATCGGAGAATCTTCGATTTCCTGTGCAATTGATTCTGTAATTTCTTCACCAGCAGCTACTATCAGCTTACCAGTTGTAGGATGTATTACATCGTGTACAGAAACACGTCCCAAAATACGTTCATACAATGTTGCAATAACTTCATCGTTATTCTTCAATGCTGTACAAACCAGACCACGCAATGTTCCACAGTCTTCTTCATTAATAATCACGTCGTGAGAAACGTCAACCAAACGACGAGTCAAATATCCGGCATCGGCAGTTTTCAACGCAGTATCGGCAAGACCCTTACGAGCACCGTGAGTAGAAATAAAGTACTCCAACACTGACAAACCTTCCTTAAAGTTAGAAAGAATCGGGTTTTCAATAATCTGAGCACCTTCAGCACCTGCTTTCTGAGGTTTAGCCATCAAACCACGCATACCAGACAACTGACGGATCTGTTCCTTAGAACCACGGGCTCCAGAATCCAACATCATAAATACAGAGTTGAATCCTTGATCGTCATTCTTAATAGTCTTATACAAGATATCAGACAAGTCGCTGTTAACGTGTGTCCAAGTATCAATAACCTGATTGTAACGTTCGTTGTCAGTGATGAAACCCATGTTATAGTTCATCATAATTTGCTCAACCTCTTCGTTACCACGTTTAACCAGTTCTTCCTTTTCTTTCGGGATAATGATATCACCCAAGTTGAATGACAAACCACCTTCGAAAGCTTTCTTATAACCTAAGTTCTTAATACCATCCAAGAATTCACAAGCACGGGCAACACCGACTGTCTTAATAACATCGCTGATGATATCACGCAATGATTTCTTAGAAATAATAGTATTCAAGTAACCGCATTCATCTGGAACCAACTCGTTAACGATAATACGTCCTACAGAAGTTTCTTTAATCATCTTCTTGACAATATTACCATTTTCATCAAGGTCGTTAGTTACAACACTGATGATAGCGTGAATATCTACTTTTCCTTCATTGTAAGCAATCAATGCTTCTTCTGGTCCGTAGAAAATCAATCCCTCACCCTTAGCACCTTTACGCAACTTGGTAATGTAATACAAACCAAGAACCATATCCTGTGCCGGCACTGTGATAGGAGCACCATTGGCAGGGTTCAATATATTATGTGATTGAAGCATCAACATCTGAGCTTCAAGAACAGCTTCATTACTCAAAGGCAAATGTACCGCCATCTGGTCACCATCAAAGTCGGCATTGAACGCAGTACATGCCAACGGGTGCAACTGAATAGCCTTACCTTCAATCATCTTAGGCTGGAATGCCTGAATACCCAAGCGGTGCAAAGTCGGCGCACGGTTCAGCAATACAGGATGTCCTTTCATTACATGCTCCAAGATATCCCAAATAACTGGCTCCTTACGATCTACAATTTTCTTTGCAGACTTGACAGTCTTAACAATACCACGTTCTATCAATTTGCGAATGATAAATGGTTTGTAAAGTTCGGCAGCCATCAATTTAGGAATACCACATTCACCCATCTTCAGTTCCGGACCTACGACAATTACTGAACGTGCAGAATAGTCAACACGTTTACCCAGCAAGTTCTGACGGAAACGTCCTTGCTTACCTTTTAAGCTATCTGAAAGTGACTTCAAAGGACGGTTGGCATCTGTCTTCACTGCGCTTGACTTACGAGAGTTGTCAAACAGTGAGTCAACAGCTTCCTGCAACATACGCTTTTCATTACGTAAGATTACTTCCGGAGCCTTGATTTCAATCAGACGTTTCAAACGGTTATTACGAATAATAACACGACGATACAAATCATTCAAGTCAGAAGTTGCAAAACGACCTCCATCCAATGGAACCAACGGACGTAATTCTGGTGGAATAACCGGAACAATACGTACAATCATCCATTCAGGTTTATTACGGCCACGTGAAGCACGGAAAGATTCTACAACCTGCAAGCGCTTCAAAGCTTCATTCTTACGTTGCTGAGAAGAATCATTATTAGCTTTATGACGTAATTCATAAGAAAGAGCATCTAAGTCCAGACGAACGAGTAAGTCATAAATTGCTTCAGCACCCATCTTCGCAATGAACTTATTTGGATCACTGTCTTCCAGATATTGGTTTTCTTTTGGAAGACTATCCATAATATCAAGATATTCTTCTTCAGACAGCAAATCATATTGGCTGATAC
>DXLM01000041.1:0-8853 GCA_019414725.1 Bacteroides sp. | reverse complement strand
ACCGTCTTCTGCTTTTATACCCGGCTGAATAACTACATAACGTTCATAGTAAATAATAGCATCAAGCTTCTTTGTAGGCAATCCTAACAAATAGCCGATTTTATTAGGCAAAGAACGGAAATACCAGATATGTGCAACAGGTACAACCAGCTGAATGTGACCGCTACGTTCACGACGAACTTTCTTTTCTGTTACTTCTACACCACATCGGTCGCACACAATTCCTTTATAACGAATGCGCTTGTATTTACCACAATGACATTCGTAGTCCTTTACCGGACCGAAGATTCGTTCACAGAACAAACCATCACGTTCCGGTTTATAAGTACGGTAGTTGATAGTTTCCGGTTTCAATACTTCACCGAAAGAGTTTTCCAAAATCTCTTCAGGAGAAGCCAGTCCGATCGTAATCTTTGAGAAATTACTCTTTATCTTAGTATCTTTTCTAAAAGCCATACTTTATATTTTATAAAATGAAGAATTTAAAGATGAAGGTGGAGGCTATCTGTCTCCATCCTTCATTAATATATTATTCCAGTGTAATGCTCAGGCAAAGACCTCTCAATTCATGCAGCAATACATTCAAAGATTCAGGGATACCCGGAGTAGGCATTGGTTCACCCTTGACAATTGCTTCATAGGCCTTCGAACGTCCAACTACATCATCAGACTTGATTGTCAGAATTTCCTGAAGAACATGGGCTGCACCAAATGCTTCGATTGCCCAAACCTCCATTTCTCCAAAACGCTGACCACCAAACTGAGCCTTACCACCAAGTGGCTGCTGAGTAATCAGAGAGTACGGACCGATAGAACGAGCATGCATCTTGTCTTCAACCATGTGACCAAGTTTCAACATGTAAGTCACACCAACGGTTGCCGGCTGGTCAAACTGCTCACCTGTACCTCCATCATATAAGTAAGTCTTACAATAACGAGGCAAACCAGCTTTATCTGTCCATTTATCCAAATCATCCAGAGTAGCACCATCAAAGATCGGAGTAGCAAATTTCACACCCAGTTCTTTTCCGGCACGTCCAAGTACAGCTTCGAAAATCTGACCGATGTTCATACGAGAAGGCACACCCAACGGATTCAATACGATATCTACAGGAGTTCCATCTGCCAAGAACGGCATATCTTCCTGACGTACGACACGTGATACAATACCCTTGTTACCGTGACGACCTGCCATCTTATCACCTACACCAATCTTACGTTTCTTAGCAATATAAACTTTAGCCATCTGAATGATTCCTGAAGGCAACTCATCTCCGATGGTCAAAGCGAATTTCTTACGCTTCAACTCAGCATCGAGTTCTTTATATTTCTTCAGGTAATTCATGATCAAATCACGAATCATGTCATTCTTATGAGCATCAGAAGTCCATTTGCTCAACTGAATGATTGTATAATCCAATGATTCCAAGTCACGTTTTGTAAACTTGGCACCCTTAGCAATCACTTCAGTTCCCAAATAATCCTTAACGCCTTGAGAAACCTTATCATTAGTCAAAACTAACAGTTTTTCAACTAAGATTTCTTTCAGTGCTGCTGCCTTTTCTTCAAATTCTTCATTCAGTTTCGGCAGAATAGCCTTATCTGCATTTTTCTCACTACGAGTCTTGATAACACGTGAATATAATTTCTTATCGATAACCACACCTCGCAATGATGGAGAAGCTTTTAATGAAGCATCTTTTACATCACCAGCTTTATCACCAAAGATTGCACGCAGCAATTTTTCTTCTGGAGAAGGATCTGATTCACCCTTCGGAGTAATCTTACCAATCAAGATGTCTCCCGGCTCGATACGTGCACCAATACGGACAATACCATTTTCATCCAAATCTTTTGTTGCTTCTTCACTCACATTAGGAATATCAGAAGTCAACTCTTCCATACCGCGCTTAGTTTCACGTACTTCAAGGATGTATTCGTCAACGTGTACAGAAGTCAGAATATCTTCACGAACAACACGTTCGTTCAACACAATAGCATCCTCGTAGTTATATCCTTTCCATGGCATATAGGCAACCAACAGGTTCTTACCCAGTGCCAATTCTCCGTTAGCTGTAGAATATCCTTCTGTTAAGATATCTCCCTTCTTTACACGCTGACCTTTAGTACAAATCGGACGCAAGTCGATAGTCATACTCTGGTTCGTTTTGCGGAATTTAGGGATACGATATTCCTTTAATGCCGGTTCAAAGCTTACAAATTCTTCATCATCTGTACGGTCATACAAAATTCGAATTGTTGTTGCATCTACAAAATCAATTACACCGTCACCTTCAGCTGTAATCTGAGTACGTGAATCTTCACATAATTGTTTTTCGATACCAGTACCAACAATAGGAGCTTCTGTCTTCAACAAAGGAACTGCCTGGCGCATCATGTTTGATCCCATCAATGCACGGTTAGCGTCATCATGCTCCAAGAACGGAATCAATGAGGCAGCAATAGAAGCGATCTGCTGTGGAGCAACGTCCATCAACTCTACCTGATCGGGAGTTACTACCGGATAATCTGCATCACGACGAGCTTTTACTTTCTCGCGGATAAATGTTCCGTCATCATTCAACGGTGCATTACCCTGAGCTATAATCTTGTCTTCTTCTTCCTCTGCCGACAAATATTCTATACCTTCCGGTGATAAATCAACAACTCCATCTTTTACTTTACGGTAAGGAGTTACGATAAATCCAAGATCATTAATCTTTGCATATACACACAAAGAAGAAATCAAACCGATATTCGGACCTTCAGGAGTTTCAATCGGACACAAACGACCATAGTGAGTGTAGTGTACGTCTCGCACCTCAAATCCGGCACGATCACGCGACAAACCACCAGGACCTAATGCAGACAAACGACGTTTGTGAGTGATTTCAGCCAGCGGATTTGTCTGGTCCATGAACTGTGACAAAGCATTTGTTCCAAAGAATGAATTAATAACAGAAGAAATAGTCTTCGCATTAATCAAGTCAATCGGAGTAAATACCTCGTTATCGCGTACATTCATACGTTCACGGATAGTACGTGACATACGAGCCAAACCAATAGCGAACTGATTAGACAACTGTTCACCTACTGTACGTACACGACGGTTGCTCAAATGGTCAATATCATCTACATCTGCTTTTGAGTTAATAAGTTCAATCAGATATTTGATGATTTCAATAATATCTTGTTTTGTCAATACTTTGACATCCATATCCGTATCCAGATTCAACTTCTTGTTGATACGGTAACGTCCTACTTCACCCAGATCATAACGCTTTTCAGAGAAGAACAAGTTATTGATAACTTCACGAGCACTAGCATCATCAGCAGGATCTGCATTACGCAACTGGCGGTAGATGTACAATACAGCTTCCTTCTCTGAGTTACTTGGGTCTTTCTGTAAAGTATTGAAAATAATTGAATAGTCAGAAGAATTAGCTTCTTCATTGTGAACGAGGATATTCTGGATACCAGATTCCAAAATCAAATCGATATGTTCCGGTTCGATTACAGTTTCACGGTCGATTACAACCTCGTTACGTTCAATAGAAACAACTTCACCAGTATCTTCATCAACGAAATCCTCAGTCCAAGTTTTCAGCACACGAGCTGCCAGCTTACGACCAATAATCTTTTTCAGGTTGGCTTTATTAACTTTTACATCTTCAGCCAAATTAAAGATTTCCAAGATGTCTTTATCATTTTCAAAACCAACAGCACGCAGCAATGTAGTAACAGGCAACTTCTTCTTACGGTCAATGTAAGCATACATTACGTTGTTAATATCCGTTGCAAACTCAATCCAAGAACCTTTAAACGGAATGATACGAGCCGAGTACAGTTTTGTTTCATTAGCATGGATACTTTGTCCAAAGAATACACCCGGAGAACGGTGTAACTGAGAAACAACTACACGTTCTGCTCCATTGATAACAAAAGTACCTTTTGGAGTCATGTAAGGGATAGGACCCAGATATACATCCTGAATAACGGTATCAAAGTCTTCGTGATCGGGGTCTGTACAATAAAGCTTCAGCTTAGCTTTCAAGGGAACACTATAAGTCAAGCCACGTTCTAAACAGTCATCGATTGTATAGTGAGGCGGGTCAATATAGTAGTCGAGGAACTCGAGCACGAAGTTGTTACGTGTATCTGCAATAGGGAAGTTTTCTGCAAACACCTTATACAAGCCATCGTTCTTTCGTTTTTCAGGCGGAGTATCTAACTGTAAAAAGTCTTGAAATGACTTCAATTGCACTTCCAGGAAATCCGGATACTTCATCGGATTCTTAATAGAAGCAAAATTAATTCGTTGATTATTAGTATTTGAAGACATCTGTATGGAGTTAAAATGTTTAAATTCAGGTAAGAGAACCTGTGTAACTTAATATAGACGCAAAAAGGTTAAGAATCCTCTTGACAGAGGACTCTTAACCGAACTACCTGATTTACAGGATAATCTTATTTAAGTTCAACTTCAGCTCCAGCTTCTTCCAAAACTTTCTTCAAAGATTCAGCTTCGTCTTTAGCCAAACCTTCTTTAACTACGCTAGGAGCACCGTCAACCATGTCTTTTGCTTCTTTCAAGCCAAGACCACAAGCTTCTTTAACTGCCTTAACAACCTGCAATTTAGCAGCACCTGCGCTCTTCAAAACTACATCGAATGAAGTTTTTTCTTCAGCAGCAGCTGCACCAGCAGCAGCAGGACCAGCAGCAACAGCTACAGCTGCAGCAGCAGGTTCAATACCATATTCTTCTTTAAGGATAGTTGCAAGTTCATTAACTTCTTTTACTGTCAAGTTAACTAATTGTTCTGCAAAAGCTTTCAAATCTGCCATTTTTGTATGAATTTAATTGTTTGTTACTAATTGATAATTAAAGTTGTTTAGTTTAGTCTTAAGATCAGCAAACGATTATTCTGCACGTTCACCCAAAGTCTTAAGAACTCCGTGAATGGTGTTACCACCAGACTGAAGAGCAGAAATAACGTTCTTCGCAGGAGATTGCAGCAATGCCACGATATCCGCAATAACTTCGTTCTTGCTCTTGATTGTTGCCAAAGCTTCGAGCTGATCAGCACCTACATAGAATCCTTCTTCTGCATAAGCAGCTTTCAATGCAGGAACACCTTCTTTGTATTCTTTCAACAACTTAGCAGGAGCGTTTGCTGTTTCGCAGAACATTACTGAAGTTGTACCTTTCAAAGAATCAAACAATGGTGAATAATCAACATCCAAGCTCATTAAAGCCTTGTGAAGCAAAGAGTTCTTCACAACTACCAGTTTGATACCAGCCTTGAAACATTTTCTACGCAGTTCGCTAGTAGATGCTGCATCCATAGCAGTTGTATCAACCAAGTAGAAATGTCCATATTGCTTTACGGTATCAGCCAACTGACCGATAATTACGCCTTTATCTTCCTTTCTCATGATTCCTCCTTAATTTTAGATTTCTTCTACAGATTTAGGGTCAATCTTAATACCCTTACTCATAGTACTTGAAAGATAAATACTCTTAATATAAGTACCTTTAGCTGTGGTCGGTTTCAGTTTAATGATAGTAGCGATAAATTCTTTCGCATTTTCACGGATCTGGTCAACAGTGAAAGAAACTTTACCGATTGAAGTGTGAACAATACCACTCTTGTCAACCTTAAAGTCAATCTTACCCTGCTTAACTTCCTTAACAGCTTTAGCTACATCCATAGTTACAGTACCACTCTTAGGGTTAGGCATCAATCCACGAGGACCAAGCACACGACCCAGAGCACCGATCTTACCCATGATGGACGGCATTGTAATGATTACGTCAATATCAGTCCATCCACCTTTGATCTTTTCAATATATTCATCAAGACCAACATAGTCAGCACCAGCTTCTTTTGCAGCAGCTTCAGCATCAGGTGTACACAGAACCAAAACACGCACTTGCTTACCTGTTCCGTGAGGCAATGAAACTACACCACGAACCATCTGGTTAGCTTTACGAGGGTCTACACCTAAACGTACGTCAATATCTAATGAAGCATCAAACTTAGAAAAAGTAATATCTTTAACTAACTGTGCAGCTTCTTTCAGTGAGTATGCTTTCCCTGCTTCAATTTTTTCTGCAGCCAACTTTTGATTTTTTGTCAGTTTACCCATTATCAATTGAAGTTAATTAGTTATTACCCGGGAAGTCACCTTTTACAGCGATACCCATACTTCTAGCTGTTCCTGCTACCATTGTCATAGCAGCTTCGATAGTAAAGCAGTTCAAGTCAACCAATTTGTCTTGAGCGATAGCACGAATCTGATCCCAAGTCAGTTCTGCAACTTTCTTACGGTTAGGTTCAGCTGATCCACTCTTAATCTTAGCAGCCTCGAGCAATTGAATTGCAACAGGAGGAGTCTTGATTACGAAATCGAACGACTTGTCTGTGTAGTAGGTAATGATTACAGGCAATACTTTACCTGCCTTGTCCTGGGTTCTGGCGTTGAATTGCTTGCAAAATTCCATGATATTAATACCCTTAGAACCCAAAGCAGGTCCAACGGGAGGTGATGGATTTGCAGCGCCTCCTTTAATCTGTAATTTGATTAGTCCAGCAACTTCTTTAGCCATTTTTACAAAATTTAATATAAATGATTAACGAATAGAATAAACAACACGTAACAAAATGCGTTATTCCTTTTCCACATCCGTAAAGCCTAATTCGAGCGGAGTTTTGCGCCCAAATATTTTGACCATAACTTTCAGTTTGCGTTTTTCCGCGCTTACTTCCTCAATGATTCCACTGAATCCGCTAAACGGTCCAACACTTACTTTCACTGTTTCTCCTACGGTATAAGGGATATTAGTATCCTCACTTACTTCCTGCAGTTCATCTACCGTACCCAGTATTCGATTCACTTCCGATTGTCTTAAAGGCACAGGATGTTCCTGACCTCCTAAAAAGCCAATTACGTTTGTAATGTTTCTCAAGTGATGAGCAACTTCACCAACCAATGCAGCTTCTACCAAGACATAACCAGGGAGATAACTTCTCTCTTTCACAATTTTCTTTCCATTGCGAACCTGATAAACCTTTTCGGTAGGAATCAATACCTGAGATACATACTCTCCAAGGTCGCTGTTTTTCATTTCAGCTTCAAGATATTCTTTAACCTTAGATTCTTTACCACTCACGGCACGAAGTACGTACCATTTTTTTTCAATCTCAGACATTTCTCTAACTGTTTATTAGTGCGGATAGATAACGTCTTCCATGATAAACTGGAAGGCAGAATCCATAAGAAAAACAACGAGTGCAATGAGTAGGGAAGCATATAAAACAACCACTGCACTACTAGAAAGCTCTGAACGAGTAGGCCATGATACTTTATGGACTAGTTCGTCGTAAGATTCTTTACAATAATTCGTTATCTTTTTAAACATATTCTTATCAATTTAGCACGGGAAGAGAGGCTCGAACTCCCGACACTCGGTTTTGGAGACCGATGCTCTACCAACTGAGCTATTCCCGTAAAAATAGTTCCCGAAACCAAATCCGGGAACTATAATTTATTTCGATGAATCGATATTAGTCAAGAAGTTCTGTAATCTGACCAGCACCTACTGTACGTCCACCTTCACGGATAGCGAAACGCAAACCTACGTTCAATGCAACCGGATAGATCAATTCAACGTTGATAGTAACGTTATCACCCGGCATTACCATATCTGTACCTTCTGGCAAAGTGATTTCACCTGTACAGTCCATAGTACGCAAGTAGAACTGAGGACGATATTTGTTGTGGAATGGAGTGTGACGACCACCTTCTTCTTTCTTCAGGATATAAACCTCAGCTTTAAACTTAGAGTGAGCTTTAACCTGACCCGGGTGACACAAAATCATACCACGTTTGATTTCGTTCTTGTCGATACCACGAAGCAACAAACCAACGTTATCACCAGCTTCACCCTGATCCAACAATTTACGGAACATTTCAACACCAGTAACAACTGATTTCTTGTCTTCACCAAGACCCAAGATTTCAACTTCATCACCTACCTTGATAACACCAGCTTCGATACGACCAGTAGCAACAGTACCACGACCAGTGATTGAGAATACGTCTTCAACCGGCATCAAGAATGGTTTATCTACATCACGCGGAGGCAGAGGAATCCAGTTATCAACTGCATCCATCAATTCCATAACTTTTTCTTCCCACTGAGGAACACCGTTCAATGCACCCAAAGCAGAACCACGGATGATAGGAGTATTATCGCCATCGAAGTCATAGAATGACAACAATTCACGCATTTCCATTTCAACCAATTCCAACATTTCTTCGTCATCAACCATGTCGCATTTGTTCAAGAATACAACCAGACGAGGAACGTTTACCTGACGAGCCAACAAGATGTGTTCGCGAGTCTGAGGCATAGGACCATCAGTTGCAGCAACTACGATGATAGCACCATCCATCTGAGCAGCACCAGTAACCATGTTCTTTACGTAGTCGGCGTGTCCCGGACAGTCTACGTGAGCATAGTGACGGTTAGCAGTCTGATACTCTACGTGAGAAGTGTTGATAGTGATACCTCTTTCCTTTTCTTCAGGAGCGTTATCGATAGAATCGAAAGAACGCAATTCTGACAGACCTTTCTTTGCCAATACTGTTGTAATAGCAGCAGTCAAAGTGGTTTTACCGTGGTCAACGTGACCGATAGTACCAATGTTAACGTGCGGTTTCGAACGTTCAAATTTCTCTTTAGCCATAGCTTTACTATTTATTTTGATTAATAATCAGCTTTACAAATTCACGAGCTGTTACCGGGACTTGAACCCGGGACCTCTTCCTTACCAAGGAAGTGCTCTA
>DXLM01000040.1 GCA_019414725.1 Bacteroides sp. | reverse complement strand
AACACTGACAATTAGATCGTTAGGTTGTTTTTGACTGATTTACGAGCATCCCTATGTAGTAGACGGTATTCCATTGTTCAATACAAACATGGGAAATACAGACAGTGGTATCATGGGTGAAGGAAAGGCCGGAACTGAAGGTATTGCCGACTTCAACCCTGAAGATATCGAAAGTATCTCTGTATTGAGCGGTCCGTCGGCAGCAGCATTGTATGGTAGTAGTGCAGCAAACGGTGTGATCCTTATCACCACTAAAAAAGGTAAAGAAGGTAAACTGCAACTTTCATTTTCTTCTTCTACCGAATTCAGCAAAGCATACATGACTCCTGAATTCCAAAATACTTACGGTAATAAAAAGGATATGTATGAAAGCTGGGGTGAAAAACTCGCCACTCCTTCTGATTATGACCCTAAAAAAGATTTTTTCAACACAGGAACTAACTTTATCAACTCATTGACCTTAACAACCGGTACTAAACAGAACCAGACATTTGCTTCCATCTCGTCTACCAACTCTGACGGTATCGTTCCCAACAACTCATACAACCGCTTGAACTTTACGATCCGTAATACTTCAACTTTCCTGAATGACAAGTTACAACTTGATTTAGGAGCATCGTATATCAAGCAAGATGACAAGAACATGGTTTCGCAAGGTCAATACTGGAATCCGGTTATGGCAGCCTACCTCTTTCCACGAGGAGAAAATTTTGAAGAAATCAAAACTTTCGAACGCTTTGACGACAGCCGCAAAATTCCCGTTCAGTACTGGCCGATAGCAGAATCAACTTATGCCTCGCAGAATCCATACTGGACCGCATTCCGTAACGTTTCAACCAACAATAAGAGCCGCTACATGTTCAATGTAGGATTAACTTACAAGATAACCGACTGGATTAATCTGGCTGCACGTTACAGAATGGACGATACTTATGTAAAATTCGAACGTAAGATTTATGCATCTTCCGACCAGGTTTTTGCAGAAGGTACTAAAGGACATTACGAATATAGCAATTACAATGACCGTCAGGAATATGCTGACTTCATGGTAAATATTAATAAGCAGATCAAAGACTTTAATATTTCTGCCAACCTTGGATGGAGTTATTCCAATTATTGGGCATTGGAAAGAGGATATAAAGGAACCTTACTGAAAGTTCCTAACAAATTTGCTGTTTCCAATATCGACCCGTCAAACGGCCGTACTTCAGAAAAAGGCGGTGACAGCCGTATCCGTAACCATGCTATTTTCGGCAACGTCGAACTGGGATGGAAGAGTATGCTTTACTTAACCTTGACCGGACGTAACGACTGGAACTCTCGTCTGGTAAATACCAACGAAGAATCATTCTTCTATCCTTCTATCGGTTTGTCTGGTATTATTTCGGAAATGGTACAGCTTCCTGAATTTATTTCTTATTTGAAAGTACGTGGTTCTTATACAGAAGTTGGTGCTCCAGTTTCTCGTTCTGGATTAACTCCTGGTACAGTAACAACTCCAATCGTCGGGGGTATTCCGTCGCCGACATATATTTATCCATTCACTGACTTTAAAGCTGAACGCACCAAATCTTACGAAGTGGGAGTTAGCTTACGCCTGTGGAACAAATTCAGTGCAGAAGTTACTTACTATAAATCGAATACATACAATCAGACATTCCTGGGAGATTTACCGGAATTCACCGGTTATCAGAAGATTTACCTGCAAGCAGGTAACGTAGAAAATAGAGGTTGGGAAGCTTCTTTCGGCTATAATGATAAGTTTAAAAACGGTCTGGCTGTTTCTTCTACATTTACATTCTCAAAGAATATAAATGAGATTAAGGAGATGGTGAAAGACTATCATACCGATTTGATGGAAGCTCCGATTAACATCCCGGAAGTACTGAAAGACAATGGTCGCGTTATTCTGAAAGAAGGTGGAAGTATTCACGATATTTATGCAAACACTTTCTTCAAGAAAGATAGTCAGGGATATGTTGAAGTAAAAAGTGACGGAACCTTCGGTCTGGAAAGAGGTGAACCTGTATACTTAGGAAAGACATCTCCAGACTTTAACATGGGATGGAACAATGCCCTGTCATATAAAGGATTTGGATTCAGTTTCTTAATCAACGGACGATTTGGTGGAGTGGTTACTTCTTCTACCGAAGCTATCCTCGACCGTTTCGGTGTATCCAAACGTTCTGCAGAAGCTCGTGACGCCGGAGGTGCTCTGTTCCCAGGACAAGGTCGGGTAGATGCAAAGACATACTACCAAATGATTGGTACAGGAGGTTATGAAACTTCCGGATACTACCTGTACAGCGCAACAAATATTCGCTTGCAAGAAATGACATTCAGTTATACAATGCCAGACAAATGGTTTGCCAATGTACTGAAAGATGTTACCGTTTCTTTCATTGCTAACAATCCATGGATGTTATATTGCAAAGCTCCCTTTGACCCTGAGCTAACACCGTCAACAAGCACTTACGGACAAGGTAATGATTATTTCATGCAACCCAGCGTACGCAGTTTCGGTTTTGGCATTAAATTTAAACTATAAAAAACAAACCCTTTGATTATGAAAAAGATAAACCAATATAAATTTATAGCAGGCGTATTTGCAGTGTCACTATTGGCATCATGCAATTACGAAGAAATCAACACCAATCCATTTGAGCTGACCGATGAAGAAGGAGTCATGGACGGAGTTGCTGTAGGTGGTTTAATCACTACTATCGAACGTACAGTATTTCCAGTAGGAACACAGGCAGATGATACTGACATTATCAATCAGTATCAAACAGACTATCACTTATCGGCTGACTGCTGGAGTGGTTTCTTCGGACAGAATAATACATGGGGAGGCGGAAACAGTAACGTTACCTATTTCTTGAATGACAGCTGGATTTCCGGAACTTATAAACGTGCATATACCAACACACTTGACCCATGGAAAAAGCTGAAAGCTGCAGCCGAGAAAAACAATACTCCTGAAGTATTTGCCTTAGCACAAATCCTGAAAATTTCAGCTTGGCACAAAGCATTGGAATGTTTCGGTCCGATGCCTTATTCACATGCAGCCGATGCTACCATGAATATCCCATTCGATTCCGAGAAAGATATTTATACAGCTATATTTAAAGATCTGACAGAAGCCATTGAGATCCTGACAGAAAAGGCAGAAAATGGTGTAGAGGTTATGAGTGAATATGATGTTGTATATGCTGGTAACTCAACCAAATGGGTAAAATATGCAAATTCTCTGCTACTCCGTCTTGCTATGCGTGTCCGCTACGCCGATGAAGCCTTATCGAAACAATATGTTTCACAGGCATTGGACCATTCCATTGGTGTCATGACTGCCAAAGACGATGAAGCACAGATGAGTACAGGAGCCGGATACACATTCCGAAACAACATCTATTGGTTGTCTGAACAATATGATGAATCTCGCATGGGTTCGTCTATGTTCTCTTACTTAATGGGATATGAAGACCCTCGATTAAGTGCTTACTTCTTGCCAGTAGACTCTAAAAGCACACAAGGAAAAGAAGCGTTCGATGGGAAACAGTATCAGGCAGTTCCTGCAGGACATCTATATGGAAAGAATGATGAATATAAGATGTTTTCTAAACCTAACATACAAGCAGCTACACCAACTTACTGGTTACGTGCTTCCGAAGTCTACTTCCTGCGAGCTGAAGCTGCTTTAATATGGGGCGGTGAATTTGGAAATGCAGAAGACTTGTATAAGCAAGGTATTGAAATGTCTTTCCAGGAAAACGGAATCAGCTCAGCCGTAGATGCTTACATGAATTCTGGTAAAACCCCGATCAAGCATGAAGTTGGTGGAAGTTATTCTTGTAGTTTTGCTGCTCCTTGCGCCACAACCGTAAAATTTGAAGGTAATACGGAACAGAAACTCGAAAAAATCATGATCCAGAAATGGATTGCTCTTTTCCCTAACGGACAAGAAGCCTGGACAGAATGGAGAAGAACCGGATATCCTAAACTGAATCCTGTTATGGCAAACAGAGGTAGCAGCCAAGGAGTTACAACAGAAGGAGGTATTCGCCGAATGATTTATCCTATCAGTTTCTACCAAACAGCTGACGGACAGAAGATTTATAACGAAGCCGTTAAAATGCTAAGCAACGGACAGGACTTACCTAGTACACACTTGTGGTGGGACTGCAAATAATAACCGAATAATTAATACAGTAAAGACATGAAAACACTAAAAAAATTATTATACATCATACCTTTATTGGGAGCAATGATAACCTCTTGTACCGATGTAGAAAACATAGAAGTAGAACACATCGGCGGATATAACACTTTAGGAGACAGTGAATATTACGCTAACTTACGTGCCTATAAGGAAACAGCTAAGAACTACGGACGTCCGGTTGCTTTCGGCTGGTTCTCAAATTGGGCTCCTTCAGGTGTAATGAGAAAAGGTTACTTATCTTCAGTACCCGACAGTATGGATATTATCTCCATGTGGAGTGGTGCTCCAGGAAGATATGAAATCACTGAAGCACAGAAGGCAGACAAAGAATTTGCACAGAAAGTAAAAGGAATCAAACTGCTGGAAGTTAGCTTACTTTCTCACCTGGGAAAAGGCAGAACTCCTGAATATATCTACGATGAGATTGAAAAACAGGCAGCCGAAGAAGGATGGTCTGACTCAGAACTTGCAGCAGCAAAAAAATACGCACGCTGGGATTTCTGGGGATTCAAATCGCACAATTTCGACAATACGGAAGAATTGAATCAAGCCTTGGCCAAATACGCTAAAGCACTTTGTGATTCACTTTTTGTCAGTGAATGGGACGGCTTTGATATCGACTGGGAACCGGGAGCTGGGTTTAGTGATTCAGACGGAACGCTGAATAACACAACAATCCAGGTACTGGTTAAAGAAATGGGCAAATATATTGGTCCGAAAAGTGACCCAGAAGGCAAAGGACACAAGTTATTATGTATCGATGGTTATATCAACTATTTTTCTGAAGAAATGGAAGAATATGTAGATTACTGGATTACTCAATCGTATGGTCATGGAACACCAGATTATACAAGTCCCGGTAACATCCCGGAAAAACTAATTATCACAGAAAACTTTGAATCTTTCGCTACTTCAGGTGGAAAATTACTTCAACAAGCAGCTTGGATGCCAGCCGAAGGGTATAAAGGAGGAGTTGGTGCCTATCGTTTTGACAATGACTATGACAATACCCCCGATTATAAATGGATGCGTCAGGCAATTCAAATCAATCAACAGGTATTCAACGAATGGAAAGCCAATCAAGGGAAAAAATAATACGAATCATGAAATTCTAAAGATATGAAACAACTATTAAAATATTTGGCGTTTTGCACCATAGCTGTATTGCTGAACAGTTGCAATGACAGTGAAAGCGACCTGCTGGAAGCAAAAGTTTACTTCGAAAGCAAAGAACATACCATTGAAGTTCTAGATGATAAACCTATCATTTATGAATTACAATCCAGAGTTTCTTCTGCATGCTCCTCTCCTGTTGAAGTATGTTATAGTATTGCAGGACAGAATGTAGTAAACGAATATAATAAGAAATACGGGACTAACTATGAAATGCTTAATGCGTCTAATGTGAAATTAGGAAGTAATACAACAAGCATACCTAGTGGAACAATTTACTCAGAAAAAGTACCTATAGAATTTTCAAATCTAGGAAATATAGAAGAAGGTAAATCTTATCTGCTCCCTGTATGTATTCAATCTTCATCCATCCCTGCTATTGCGGGAACTGACATTCTTTACTTTGTCATAACCAAGCCCGTACAGATTAAGAAAGCTGCTCAGTTCCAAAGTAATCACATTAAGATTCCTTTGGCTAGTGGAACAATATATAAGTCTGTAACTTATGAAGCACTTATCTATATTAATCAACTGCTGAGCAATAATACCATTATGGGTAATGAAGGAATTTTGATTCTTCGTATTGGTGACACAGCTTTACCAGATGGTCATAATGATTGGATTCAGATTGCAGGAACCAAACAGTATCATTCTACTCAAGCATTTGAAACAGGTAAATGGTACCACGTAGCATTCACTTATGATCAGCCTTCTGGTAAAACAGTTCTTTACATCAATGGTAGTAAAGCTGCTGAATCTACATGGGATACCCCAAGTTTCGACTTAGCTTCAGAAGGATCAGGAGGATTCTTCATCGGTAAGGTTGCCGGGTTTATGTGGGGAGAACGTCCATTCTATGGTTACATGAGTGAAGTAAGACTTTGGAATGTTGCACGCACAGAAAACCAAATTAAACAAAACATGCTGAACGTTGATCCAAATTCAGACGGTCTGGCAGCTTACTATAAGCTCAATGGAACTGATCAGTTTGAATCAGGAGGAACATGTTATGTAAAAGATGCATCACCTAATGGTATGGATGGTCTGGCAAACGGAGGAGGAAGTGCATTAAATATTATTGACCTGGAAACTCCAATAGCTATAAAATAAAAAATTACAATTCTTCATATCCTTTACTTAAGGATAAAGGAGTAAAGGAATGAAGAAAAATGCCTGCTTTTTTAACAGATTTGCTAAATATATTTGCAAGTTTGTGTAAAATCCGCCTGTATCCGCAGAGTTTGCGCATACAGGCGGTTCTTTTTTACGTTGATCCATGTTGCCTCTCTGCTTACGCAAGGACATAAAAAAAGCAGTTACGAAATTCGTAACTGCCTGATATTCTTTGTGGACCAGCCAGGGCTTGAACCTGGGACCTCCAGATTATGAGTCTGTTGCTCTAACCAACTGAGCTACAAGTCCGATATTAAGGTAATCCCTTAAATCCGAGTGCAAAAGTAATAGATTAGCTTGAAACTTGCAACATTTAAGAGGATTTTTTTATAAAAAAAACAAATATATATAGGCATATCAATATATATTGTATTTTTGTGCTACTTAATCAATTAATAACTAGGCATTATGTCACAAAACACAAATGAATCTCATTTGACCGGACTTACCGACCAGGAAGTCATTGCGAGCCGTGAAAAAAATGGAGTAAACCTATTAACTCCTCCCAAACGTCCCTCCATATGGAAACTTTATTTGGAGAAATTTCAGGATCCTGTTATCCGAGTATTATTAGTTGCAGCAGTTTTTTCACTTATCATTTCAATTATTGAGAATGAATATGCTGAAACAATTGGTATATTTTTTGCTATTTTTCTGGCAACTGGAATTGGATTCTATTTTGAATACGATGCCAATAAAAAATTTGATTTGCTGAATGCCGTGGGCGAAGAAACTCCCGTAACAGTAATTCGTAATGGAAAGATAAAGGAAATACCGCGTAAAGATATTGTTGTAGGAGATATCGTCATCCTAAATACCGGAGAAGAAGTTCCTGCCGATGGAATGCTGGTGGAAGCTGTTTCTTTGCAAGTCAACGAATCGACACTGACCGGAGAGTTAATGGTAAATAAAACAACCGATGAAGCCCACTTTGACGAAGAAGCAACATACCCCTCGAATTCTGTGATGCGTGGTACGACCATTACAGACGGACATGGTATCATGCGCGTAGAACGTGTTGGAGATGCTACAGAAATCGGTAAAGTAGCCCGTCAGTCTACAGAACAAAGTCAGGAACAAACACCACTGAATATTCAGCTTACCAAATTAGCAAACCTTATAGGTAAAGCAGGGTTTACAATCGCAGCACTGACCTTTATCATATTCACCAGCAAAGATTTATACCAGTATCTCACGGTAACAGAAGTTACTGACTGGCATCAATGGCTAGAAATAGCACGTATTGTCCTGAAATATTTCATGATGGCTGTCACTTTGATTGTTGTAGCTGTCCCAGAAGGATTGCCGATGAGTGTGACGCTCAGCCTTGCCCTCAACATGCGACGTATGCTGAAAACGAACAACTTAGTACGAAAAATGCATGCTTGTGAAACAATGGGTGCTATCACTGTTATCTGCACAGATAAGACAGGAACTCTTACACAAAATCTGATGCAAGTATACGAGGCACAGGTCGATGAAAGCCAGCCTGAACTGATAGCGGAAGGAATAGCTGCCAACTCTACTGCATTCCTTGAAGAAAAGGTAGAAGGAGAAAAACCTTCGGGCGTAGGAAACCCTACCGAAATAGCTCTCTTACTCTGGTTAAATGGTAAAGGACAGAACTACATGAAACTGCGTGAAGAGGCTAAAGTCATTAACCAATTGACCTTTTCTACGGAACGCAAATACATGGCTACATTAGTAGATTCGCCGATTCAGAAAAAACGGATACTCTACATCAAAGGTGCCCCAGAGATTGTAATGGGCAAATGTAACCTGGATAAAGCTCAGATTGATAAGTATAACGAACAGTTGCTGGCTTACCAGAATAAAGCTATGCGTACACTTGGTATAGCTTATAAAGTTATTCCGGAAAACGCTTCTGACGACTGTGCAGAACTAGTCGGCGAAGGCGGTATGACTTTCTTGGGAATCTTTGCAATCAGCGACCCGATTCGCCCAGACGTACCCGATGCTGTAAAAAAATGCCAGTCAGCTGGTATTGGAGTAAAGATTGTAACAGGAGATACTCCGGGAACAGCTACAGAAATTGCACGCCAAATTGGTCTTTGGCAACCTGAAGATACAGAGCGCAACCGTATTACCGGAGTTGAATTTGCTGCATTAAGCGATGAAGAAGCCCTTGAACGCGTACTCGATCTGAAAGTAATGAGTCGCGCACGTCCTATGGATAAGCAGCGTTTAGTACAGTTGTTACAACAAAAAGGAGCTGTCGTAGCAGTAACAGGAGATGGAACCAACGATGCTCCTGCATTAAATCACGCACAAGTAGGATTGTCAATGGGTACAGGAACATCTGTAGCAAAAGAAGCCAGTGACATCACATTGCTGGATGATTCATTCCACAGCATTGCAACTGCTGTAATGTGGGGACGTTCACTGTATAAAAATATCCAGCGCTTTATCGTATTCCAGCTTACAATCAATGTTGTTGCATTGTTAAGTGTATTGCTGGGTGCATTCTTCGGAACAGCCTTGCCACTTACCGTAACGCAAATGCTTTGGGTAAACCTGATTATGGATACATTCGCAGCTATGGCTCTTGCTTCCATCTCACCAAGTATGGATGTAATGAACGAAAAGCCTCGCCGTCGCACAGATTTCATCATCACCCCTGCTATGCGTAATAATATCTTTGGTGTAGGCTTAGGCTTCCTTGCTATTCTGATGGGATTACTGGTCTACTTCAAAAATCTCCCAGGTGGAATGGACACACATCATCTGACAGTCTTTTTCACCATATTTGTGATGTTGCAGTTCTGGAACCTGTTCAATGCAAGTGTATTCGGCACTAACCATTCAATCTTCAAGGATGCCAGCCATGCTTTAGGAATGCTAAGTGTCGCTATCATTATTCTTGTAGGCCAGATACTCATCGTCAGCTTTGGCGGCAAAGTATTCCGTACTGAGCCTCTTCCTTTAAACGAATGGCTGTATATCATCGGAGGTACATCATTTGTTTTATGGATAGGGGAAATATGGAGAGGAATCAAACGCCTGGGGAACAAATAAATCGATGTCACAAACATTGGTTATAAAATGAATAAGCAAATAAAAAATATCATCTTCGACTGGGGAGGCGTATTGATAGACCTGAATCTAGAAGGGTGTATCAGCGCCTTCGAACAGGCGGGAGCAGTCAATGTACGCAATCTGCTGACAGGGACTAATGAACTGGGCTTTTTCCGCGATTACGAATGTGGAAATATAAGTACCCCTGAATTTCGTGCAGCCATACGTAAGTACATCAGCCAACCGCTTACCGATGAGGAAATTGATCGGATGTGGAATATGGAACTGCTTACAATTCCTGAAGAGAAGCTCCATCTGCTTGCTGAATTAAGCAAAAGCTACCGGCTATTCTTATTGAGCAATACAAATGAACTTCATTGGGAATATGGTTCCAGACAAGCTTTCTGCCATAACGGAAAGGACTATAAAACATATTTTGAACGTATTTTCCTCTCATATCGTATGCATCTGTCGAAACCTGACCCCGCGATATTCCAAGTTGCCTTACAAGAAGCAGAGCTTCAGCCGGAAGAAACTCTGTTTATTGATGATGCGGAAATCAATTGTCAGGCAGCTGCCTCAACAGGTATACAGGTAGCCCACTACACACCAGGAACTGATCTTGGCGATTTATTTAAATAAAATCCTACATGAAAATCATAACAGACGAGATTAAGCAGACACTTTTACCTTGCGTAGCAACTATAGGTTGTTTCGACGGACTACACCGCGGCCATCGTTTCCTCATCAAACAGGTTTGCAAAGAAGCCCGGCAAAGAAACTTCCACAGTGCTCTCATAACCTTTCCGATACATCCACGTCAGGTTATGCAAAGTAGTTACCGTCCTCAATGGCTTACTTGTCTGCCTCAAAAGACAGCTCTCATCCAGCAAACGGAAGCGGATTACTGCATCATGCTACCATTTACCAAAGAACTGTCACTGCTTTCTGCACGTGAGTTCATGCAATTACTCCGAGAACGTTTTAATGTCCGTGTTTTGGTTATCGGGTACGACCATCGCTTCGGGCACAATCGCTGCGAAGGTTTCGATGATTATTGCCAATATGGAAAGGAATTGGGTATAGAAGTAATTCGCGCACAAGCATTGATAGAGGATGGAGTGTCTATCAGTTCGTCTGTCATACGCAAGGTCTTAAAAGACGGTGATATACAACATGCAAATCATTATTTAGGCTATCACTATTACCTGGATGGAACTGTCGTGGACGGATATAAAGTAGGACGCAAGTTAGGCTTTCCTACAGCTAATCTTCTCCCCTCCTGCCCCGATAAACTAATTCCCAAAGAAGGAGTATATGCTGTATATGCGTATATTGACGAAGTACGTTATGCCGGCATGCTGAATATCGGTCATCGTCCAACAGTTGACAATGGATCCAACCTAAGTATTGAAGTTCATATACTCAATTTTTCAGGCGATATTTATAATCATCATATGCGGATAGAGTTTATCGAATTTATCCGTCAAGAACAAAAATTTGATAGTCTGGAAAAGCTGATTACCCAACTGAATACAGACCGTGAAACAGTATCCCGCTTGCTACTGCACAGTTAAGGAATTATTCAGGTATTAAGACAAAAAATATCCCCGACATCTTTTTATTTAAAGAAATCGGGGATTACAAAAAACTATGATAACAAATTACAATTCCTTAATGCTGACAGCTACACCTCCACTCGGAGCAAGACGTTGTTTCAATTTTGTCTTATTAGTTACTTTCTTTGTAGAAATCACATATTCCTTTGGATTTGTATGCCAGTCAGCTGTTTTTCCATCGGCATAAATAGTTGCCTGATATTTTTTCCCAGCCGGAAGGAAACTCAAATCAATAACGGCTTCACGACTGTTTTCATCAGTAATTCCACCAATATACCATTCGTTCTTTCCTTTTGCCTTACGGGCAATAGTGATATAATCACCCGGTTCTGCTTCCAGAATATATGTATTATCCCAGTCCACAGCTACATCTTTAATAAATTGAAAAGCATCTGGATATTTTTCATAATTCTGATACAAATCGGCTGCCATCTGAAGCGGACTGTACATCGTTACGTAAAGTGCAAGCTGTTTAACCAATGTAGTACCTAATTTTGCTTTGTTTGAGCCATAAACAGAAAGATCACCTTCAAAGATTCCCGGAGTATAATCCATCGGACCACCCATCAAACGGGTAAATGGCAAGATAGTCTGATGATCCGGACGGATTCCATTGAAGGACTCAAATTCCGTTCCACGTGCTGATTCTTGAGCTATCCAGTTAGGATATGTACGATACATACCAGTAGGACGTACAGCCTCGTGTGAATTAACCATAATATGATATTGTGCCGCTGTTTCTGCCACTCGATTATAATGGTTCACCATCCATTGTCCGTCATGATGTTCGCTACGCGGAATGATAGGACCTACGTAACCGGTCTTTACAGCATCATAACCATTTTCTTTCATAAAGCGGAATGCATCATGCATCTGACGTTCGTAATCGGCAACCGATGAGGTTGTTTCATGATGCATAATAATTTTTACTCCTTTTGATGCAGCATAACGCTGAAGCTCTTTCACATCAAAATCCGGATAAGCTTTAGTGAAACTATATATAAATTCCTTGGCATAAGCGTAATTGTCTTCCCAGCCTTCGTTCCATCCTTCTACCAATACTGCATCAAAACCATTTTTCGCAGCAAAATCGATATACTCTTTCACATGAGCCGTATTGGCACCATGATGTCCGTTCGGTTTCAACTTAGTATAGTCAGTTTTGCCGATTACGATATCTTGCGTATCAGTATAAGCCCATGTAGAACCTCCACCTGTAAAATACTCCCACCAAACACCAACATACTTGGTTGGCTTAATCCAGGAAGTATCTTCCAACTTGCAAGGCTCATTCAGGTTTACAATCAAATTCGAAGCCAGAATATTTCGAGCATCATCGCTTACAATAATCGTACGCCACGGACTGGTACTACCTGTCTGAATGTATCCCTTTGTTCCGTTTTTATCGGGAGTAAGGTGTGAACTCATCAGGAAAGTCTGTGCATCCAAATTCAGGTGCATAGCTGGATAATTAACTAAGGCAGCCTCATGAATGTTGATATAAAGTCCGTCATCCGACTTCAGCATCAAGGGTGTCTGTACAGCAAGATTAGGTGAAGGCGATTTACAGGCCAAAGCCTCATCACGTGCCTTGTCTATCAACTGCGGAACCTCCGACAGTTTAGAAGTCGTTATCTGAAACTCATTAGTATCATAGTCAGCCGGAATCCAGAATGCCTTATAATCACCGGCCAACTGGAATTCTGTTACTTCTTCATTAATAGTAAAATGGCGCAATTCCTTCTGTACCGGGAACTCATAACGGAACCCTAATCCATCATCGAACAAACGGAAACGGATATTCAGCAACCATCCCGTACCTTCTTGCTCCAAGGCAACAAACAATTCCTTATGATTATCACGAATAACACTATTCTGCCCCCATACAGGATTCCAAGTCGTATCGGAAGCATCCTCTTTTGTTTCTACAATACGGAAATTTTTGCTGAAATCGAACGATGGACGTATCTGAAAGCCCATCTTGCTTTCTTTTATTACATCCTTTCCTTTATACTTCAATGAATAAACCGGAGTTTTGTCAGCCGACAAATGAAAATCCATAACCAGATTTCCGTCGGGTGAAGTCAATGTTTGGGCTAAAGAAAATCCCACGCCAAACAGACAGATCATAACACACAGAATAAGTTTCTTCATAATATCTCTATTGATTAACGAAATTAATACTTTTGTAAATATAACAATTATCTGCTGATATACACTTACCGTACTTTTGAAAACTTCTTTATACCTTCAAAAAAGGCTTATCCAAAACATCCTCATCATAAATCAGAAAATATTTATTGTTTTTCGATAAATATTTTCTGATTTTCTTTTGTTCTTTAAAAATAATATCTACATTTGCATATCGAAAAACGATAAATATTTATCGAAAGCTAACACAGAAAAATAATTAAGAACCACAAACACGATGCAATTATGAAAAAGACATTATTAAGAAAAGCAGCTATGGCAAGCCTCTTCACCCTGATGACACTGACAGTCACAAAGGCAAACGCAAAAGGAACTTTCATTTATGGAGAAACAGACAACGGTTTGATTGTTTCTACCCTGAATGAGGACGGCAAAACACTTACTCCAAAATGGAAATACGAGTACCAGTACGACGAACAAGGACGACTGACCGAGAAGAAAGCATATCGATGGAATTTGCAACAACAGATGTGGACACCGGCCTATCTGCTCACTATTACATCGAACGACTCGATATGTATCATGGATTATGCCGAATGGAACAAACTTTTTTGTAACTTTGAGCGTAACCGCCAACAAAGTGTTTATTATGTAGACAGTTCGAATACTTTATTGACTTATTATAGCCGTTCATCCGCCTGCGGAATAAGTGAAAATAACAAATAACTAAAATTCAATTATTATGGGACGCACCATCAAATTATTGCTATACTACTTTGCCTACCAACTGGCATTCATGGGAGTTTTTCTGTGCGGATATATGATCTTCCATCATACCACAGAATTACCTCAATCTACCGACTCTACTTACATCACCCTCATCTTACTGGCACAGGTTCTATCTACAGCCGCTGTAGGTATCCATCTGATAGTGGGAAAATATGTACCACTCGACCGAAAGACTTGGGCGTATTATAATTCCGGTAAAGTTCTGATTGCCGCTATCCTATTAATTGTAGGTATGGGATTGTGGAGCAATTACCTGAACGAGCTGGCCGACTTGCCCAATAACATGCAGGAAATTTTCGCTATGATGATGCAACATCCACTGGGAGTCGTGGCAATCACCATCATGGCTCCTGTTGTAGAAGAGCTATTATTCCGCGGAGCCATCCAAGGACACCTGCTGCGCAAATGGAAGAAACCGCTTTGGGCCATCGTTGTATCGTCACTGATATTCGGTATCGTACATGGCAACTGGGTACAAGCTCCTTTCGCTTTCGTGGTAGGTCTGGCCTTAGGCTGGATTTATTATCATACAGGTAGTCTGCTTCCCGGCATATTGATGCACTTCGTCAACAATAGTACTGCTGTTTTCAGCTTTTGGCTTTCCGATGATCCGAATGCCACAATGGTTTCTACCTACGGTCTCGAAGGAGCCGCACTCATGGCTGTTGCAGGAGCGATACTTACTTTCGTATGTATCAAGTACATCCAAAAACAACTTCCACAACCTGCAACATGGAGAGAAGAACAACCCACAAGTACAATTGAATAATACCCCGAATTTATGAAACATCTCAGCATATTAGGTATATTGGCCATTTTTGCCTTAGCTCTAAATCTCTATTTTGCCATAGGCAGTAATTTTAATGATTTCAAACAAGGATTTGAAGATGGACAAAAGAGCTCTACTTACGACACACAAGCAGATTCACACGGATTTAGGGCAGAAATAAGAGTTACTCCTATCTCCACTCCAAGTGATAGTCTGAATTTACAATTACCCGGTAAAACTGTAAAAGCGCCCTATCAGGTTTCAGAAGTTACCTGTCTGATCAAAGAAACTCCGACAATGCTAATCACTATAATATTTTCAGCTTTGGGAGTCATCGTATTATCTGTTTATGGTGTCTACTGTCTGATACGTGTACTGATATGTATCACACGACAAGATATTTTTTCCCGCCGCAACATCCGATGGCTTCGCTGGATAGCTTACGGCCAGTTAGCAGTCACTTCCCTCTCGTTTTTATTAGACTGGAGCATCGAGCAGGCAGTTCTCGCGCAAGTATCCCTGCCAGGTTATCAAGTAACGGGTGTCACCCCGATACCCCTGCAATGGGAGTCAGTCATCCTGATCGTATTACTTACAGAGATTTTTGCCACAGCCGTCAAGATTAAAGAAGAAAACGATCTAACCATATAACCATATATCGCCTATGAAACCGAAAAGCAATTATTCACGCCCGATGGCGGCCATTTACATTATTATAAGTTTTCTAGCCACACTCTTCGTATTAGAATTGATTTGCTTCCTCACCTTCTATCCACTTTTGGAGAACAGGTTTCTGCGTATATTTGCAAGCTTAATATGGCTTTATGCCGGAGCTTTTGCCTATTATAAATTAACCCACCGTTATACCAAATGGTGGAAAAGACTAAACAACCAATAAACAGTATGCCGATTATAGTAAACCTTGATGTAATGATGGCGAAACGAAAGATTTCGCTGGGAGAACTTGCCGAAAAAATCGACCTTACTCCCGCCAATCTTTCCATTCTGAAAACAGGAAAAGCCAAAGCTGTCCGATTTTCTACTTTGGAGGCAATCTGCAAAGAACTCAATTGCCAGCCGGGAGATATATTAGAATACAGACCGGAAGAGTAAAGCTCTTCCGGTAAAAGGCTGTCAAATAGTAAAGAATAAACAATTCTTATAGCCGATAATCCATTAATTGTCCGTATCTTTGCAGCCGAATTAGATATTTGAAATAAATGAAGACATTTGAAGAACTCGGCGTTTCCGCAGAAATACGCCAGGCAATCGAGGAAATGGGTTATGAAAATCCCATGCCTGTACAAGAAGAAGTTATACCGTATCTGTTAGGAAACCGCAACGACGTAGTGGCTCTGGCACAAACCGGAACCGGAAAAACAGCCGCATTTGGTCTGCCGCTGATACAAAAAATCGATGTAACGAAACGAATCCCCCAAGCACTAGTGCTTTGTCCTACACGAGAGCTTTGCTTACAGATAGCAGGCGATCTGACTGATTATTCTAAATACATCACCGACTTAAAAATTCTCCCCGTATATGGAGGCTCTTCTATTGAAAGCCAGATACGTAGTCTGAAACAAGGTGTACACATTATCGTAGCTACTCCAGGACGTTTGATAGACTTAATGGAGCGTAAAGTTGCACGCCTGGAAACTATCCGCGATGTGGTAATGGATGAAGCCGATGAAATGCTGAACATGGGATTTACCGACAGCATCAACGCTATTCTGGAGCAAGTTCCAGAAGATCGTAACACCTTGATGTTTTCAGCTACCATGAGTCCGGAGATTGCCCGTATTGCTAAAACTTATTTGCATAATGCCAAAGAAATCACAATCGGGACAAAGAATGAAGGAAGCAAAAACGTACATCATATCGCCTACATCGTACATGCAAAAGATAAATACCTGGCATTAAAGCGAGTTGTCGATTATTATCCACAGATTTACGGTATTATTTTCTGCCGTACCCGTAAAGAAACTCAAGAGATTGCCGACAAGCTGATTCAGGACGGCTATAATGCCGACTCTTTACATGGTGAACTAAGTCAGGCACAACGTGACTTGGTCATGCAGAAGTTCCGTCAGCGCTATTTGCAACTGTTGGTTGCTACCGATGTAGCTGCACGTGGACTGGATGTAAATGACTTGACTCATGTCATTAATTATGCCCTTCCTGATGATACAGAAAGTTATACACATCGAAGCGGACGTACCGGACGTGCCGGAAAGACAGGTATATCTATCGCTATCATCAACCTGCGTGAGAAAGGTAAAATGCGTGAGATAGAACGCATTATCAACAAGAAATTTACAATAAGCACACTGCCTAGCGGAAAAGAGATTTGCGAACAACAGCTTATCAAGGTAATTGATGACATCGAAAAAGTTAAGGTTAACGAAGACGAAATAGAAGCTTTTCTACCAGGAATCTACCGAAAACTGGAATGGTTAAGCAAGGAAGACCTGATTAAGCGAGTGGTATCCATGGAATTTAACCGCTTCCTGGAATACTACAAAAATGCTCCGGAAATAGAACAGCCTAAAGCCAACGAAAAGAGCAATGAAGCTAAAGAACGGAAAGATCGTGGAAGCGACCGTGAAAAAGTGGCACGCAAGGCTGAAAAAGGCTATACCCGTCTGTTCCTGAATTTAGGAAAGACCGATGGCTTCTATGCCAATCAGATCATTGAGCTGATAAACCGCAACTTGAAAAAAGAGCATATTCAGATTGGTAGAATCGATCTCATGCAGAATTTCTCTTTCTTCGAAGTTGTAGAAAGTCAGGCATCGATGGTAATGAAAGCACTGAATAAGGTAACCCTGAACAAAGGTCGTAAGGTTATTGTAGAAATAGCTGGAGAAAATACGGGAAAAAGCGATAAAAGTGGTAAAAAGCGTGGTAAGGAAAGCGTAAGAGAAGAAAAAACAACCAAGAAAAAAGAAACCAAATCCGCAGAAAAGAAAAAAGATAAACCTAGCCGTGAAGAACGAGGCTATACCGCCGCACGTGGTCCTAAGAAGAAAGATGACTGGAAACAGTTCTTCCAAAATGACAATCGTCCTTTGCGTGGTGAAGAGCCGGACTTTGCAGAAGAAGGCTGGGCGAAACGAAGTAAGCGCAAAAAATAAAAATTCATACGATAAATATTTGAAAAGCCCGCCGATTGACTTGTGTGTCAAGGGCGGGCTTCTATATCAGTTCTTACACGTATTCCTGTTATTCTACAACCAGACGAAGCTTTTTCGTTCCTGTGCGTGCCTGAAGCCATTCCAACATTTTGTCTTTTTCCTGTTTGGAAAGACTCCGGTCGCAATCAACAAAAGCATAAGTTAAGGTATCCATACGAAGACTGTCTACACGAAGCTGAAGACTCTTTGAAACAGAAATTGTTTTTATACATGGGAAAAGAACCTTAATCTCCTGCCCCATCTTCTCATTCATCAAATTCGAACCTGTAAAATCTGGTAGCAAGCGATTCAGTGAATCAAGTACAGCTTGTTGTGACATAAGCTGCTTCTCACTATTCTTATAAAAATCCTCCATTACCATCGACTTAATATTTCCTATATCCATCGCACCGGCTCCATTAACTCCCTGAAAAACGACCAATTTTGTCTGATCCAGCTTATAATCAGCAAGTTTATTCCGCGCATTCTGTATTTGTTCCTCTGAAACTTCCTTTCCGATAAATACCACTTTAATCTCCCGTTTGTCAAATGAGATTTCACGATTCAGAATCTGGGAATCCGGAAATTGGAGTTCAGAAGTAATAAAGTTGTTAGCAGAAGAATGATAAATCGTTTCACGTACAATGTTATATGTCAGATAAACGGCCGGACACATGGTAGCAATTGCAATACCGATGATATATTTCCGGACCAACTTTTCTCTTACCTTATCAACAAACTGCTTACGCTGGAAATGCATTACCCGCACTCCTATATAAGTAGCCAGACTGATAAAAACAGAATTAATAAAATAAAGGTAAAAAGCTCCCAAGAAATAAAGCAGGTTGCCTGTTGCCAGTCCAAATCCGGCAGTACAAAGCGGAGGCATCAACGCCGTAGCAATGGCAACTCCCGGAATCACGTTTCCTTTTTCTTTTGTAGCCAATGCTACAATACCAGCCAGACCACCTACCAAAGCAATAAACACATCATAGATAGTAGGTGATGTACGCGCAAGCAGCTCCGACTGAACTTCATCAAGCGGAGTAAATGAAAAATAAATCGTTGCGGTAGTTACACTAAACAAAGTTGCCACCAGATAACTTTTCAATGAACGTTTCATCAGCTCAAAGTCATTCAACCCGACAGCAAGTCCTACTCCCATAATCGGTCCCATCAGCGGAGATATCAACATTGCACCGATAATTACCGCCGTAGAATTCACATTCAACCCAAGTGAAGCAATAAAAGTAGCAAAAATAAGTACCCACAAGTTTGTACCTTTAAACTCCACCCCATTCCGGATGGAATCAACAGTCACCTGTTCATCTTCCTTGCTACGGTTCAAGTCCAGATATTCATTAAAAAACTTCCTGATAATAAATTTTTTATCTCTTTCCATAACCTAAAACTGTGTTTTATTTAACAAAACGGTTCACAAAAGGGATTGTTTTCAAAGGTAAATCTTTTTTTAATATATAGGCGATAAACATCAACAATAATAAGGTACGGAACACTAATCTTAATCCAACATTAGATATTATAACCTCCTGAGAAAGAACAAATAAAACAGCAGCCAGTATCAGATAAACAGCCATATCCTTTAAAGGATAGCTGACCGGATATTTTTTCTGTCCGATAATATAAGACAACAAGGTTATTACTCCATAACCGGCCACTGATGCCCATGCAGAAGCGACATATCCATAAGTCGGAACCAACCATATATTCAATGCCAGAATTACCGCACATCCGATGATTGAAAAATATGCTCCCCATTGTGTTTCATCCGTCAGTTTATACCAGAAAGACAAGTTAAAATAAATACCCTTAAATATTTCTGCCCCCATTACGATAGCTACTACACTCAGTCCTTCCCAATAATCACGCGCTACCATATAACGAAGTATATCCATATAAAACATCACAGCAAGAAAAGCCAGTAAGGAGAAGATAAAGAAATACTTCATTGCTGCCGAATACATCTTACGGTTATCTCCTTCCTTGTTTTTACCAAAGACAAAGGGTTCGTAAGCATAACGGAAAGCCTGGGTAAACATAGCCATTATCATAGCCACTTTACTGGTAGCACTATATATTCCAAGCTGCACCAACCCTTCCTGACGGTCATCGAACAAGAATGGATAAATCATTTTGTCAATCGTCTGGTTCAATATGCCCACCACTCCGAAAACCAAAATCGGGAATGAATAAGAAATCATCTGTTTCAGCAGAACTTTATCCACACGATAAGAAAAACCTCTCAGTTCCGGAATGAAGAAAAACATCTGTACCAGCGACATGATCAGATTCGACACAAAGATATATCCTACCAGATATTCCGGACGGTAAAACCATGAAACCAGCTGATGGGCATGAACATCCAGCCACGGACACAACAAGAGGAAGAAAAGATTCAGGAGAATATTACCAACAATATTGAACAGCTTGATAGATGCGAACTTTATCGGACGTTTTTTGTATCGCAGATAAGCAAACGGAATACACTGAAATGAATCCAGGGCAACCACAAGTACCATCATCGCAATATAATCGGGATGATCGGGATACTCCAGCAATGCGGAAATGGGATGCAGGAACAGCATACACAGTATAACAAAAATCAGCGAAAGCCCACCTACAAAAATCAACGTATTGGCATATACCTTTTCCGGATGTTCACCCGACTTATTGGCAAAACGGAAGAATCCTGTTTCCATACCAAATGTCAGAAAGACCAAGATAAGTGCCGTATATGCATACACATTCGACACCACACCGTAACCACCTGTCGATGCAGGTATTACTGCTGTATAAAGCGGCACAAGCAGATAGTTAAGAAAACGTCCTACAATGCTGCTCAATCCATAAATAGCCGTATCTTTTGCTAACGATTTCAGTCCAGCCATAGTCTATAAAAAATAAAAGTGTGTGCCGCTGTTATGGCACACACCATAATTAATCATCAAAAAGTGTTTTTACATTATTATATATACTCCGTCCCAGATGCTTATAAGCCAGCTCCGTAACTTCTCGTCCGCGCGGAGTCCGCTTCAGAAAACCTTCCTTTATCAAGAATGGCTCGTACACTTCTTCCAACGTTCCGGGATCCTCCCCAAGTGCCGTAGCAATCGTTGTCAGTCCTACCGGCCCTCCCTTGAACTTATCAATAATGGTACAAAGTATCTTATTGTCTATCTCATCCAGTCCGTAACGGTCAATATTCAGCGCTTCCAGTGCATATCGAGCTATTTCCACATCAATCCTTCCGGAGCCTTTCACCTGAGCAAAATCACGTACACGACGTAACAAGGCATTGGCAATACGGGGAGTACCACGACTGCGCGAAGCAATCTCGCCTGCGGCATCTACATCACATGGAATACCCAAGATACTGGCCGAGCGCAAAATAATACGCGACAATACCGCATCATCGTAATATTCCAAATGGAGATTAATTCCGAAACGTGCACGGAGCGGAGCGGTAAGCAATCCACTGCGGGTAGTAGCTCCCACCAGCGTAAACGGATTCAAGTCCAGCTGAATGCTACGTGCCGACGGACCTTTGTCTATCATGATATCAATCCGGTAATCTTCCATTGCCGAATATAAATACTCCTCCACCACCGGGCTCAAACGATGTATTTCATCAATGAACAATACATCATTCGGTTCAAGACTTGTCAGCACACCGGCAAGATCACCCGGCTTATCGAGTACAGGACCGGAAGTTACTTTAAATCCAACCCCCAGTTCATTGGCAATAATATTGCTCAATGTTGTTTTTCCCAATCCGGGAGGACCATGAAGCAACACATGGTCAAGCGCTTCAGCACGAAGCCTGGCTGCCTTGACAAAGATACGCAGATTGTCGACTACCTTATCCTGACCGCTGAAGTCACCAAACTGTAGTGGTCGGAGGGCATTCTCGAAATCCCGTTCTTTTCCTGTAGGTTTATAATCACGTATGTCGAATTGTTCTTCCATAATGATGCAAAAGTACAAATAAATCGTGTGAAGAACGATATAAAAAACTTTATCTTTGCAAGAACTACAACTAACTTTTTTACTTTAAAGCCTATGAACGAATTTAGCACCAATCATCTGGTATTTTTCTCACCGACTCATACTTCTGCTAAAATAGCACGTGCTATTGGCGAAGGAATTGGTATGGGAAGAAGAATTGAAACCGACCTGACACTCGATGAAAGTGACTCACCTATCGAAATAAACGATTCACTTACAGTCATTGCTGCACCTGTATATGGCGGACGTGTTGCTCCGGTTGCCTTACAACGCATCAAGCGCCTGAAAGGTAACAACTCCCCGGCAATCGTCGTAGTGGTATATGGTAACCGCGACTATGAAGATGCCCTGTTGGAACTGCGTGACACAGTAGCATCATTGGGATTCACTCCTCTCTCGGCAGGAGCATTTATCGGAGAACACAGTTACAGCACAGCCGAAATGCCTGTTGCAGCCGGACGCCCCGATGCGACTGATTTACAAATAGCCCGCACATTCGGAGCCGACAGTTTGAAGAAACTGGAAAAAGCAATGCAGAATTCAGAAGCATTAAGCACACTGACCCCTTCTCTGCAAGCAGGATGCCGGTTAAAAGCTATGGGTGATAAATTGTCTATGCTGATTGGATCTTTTTTTATAAAAGGTACTTCTCCTTATAAACTGATACAGGCTTCCAGGCCATCAGCTCCAGTCTGCAATGAAGATTGCTTTGTTTGTGGAGAATGTATAGAGGTATGTCCTACCCATGCCATTCGTATCAGCGACGACGGCAGCCATATCGAAACAGATGTAAACCGCTGTATACGCTGTTGTGCCTGTGTAAAAGAATGTCCTAACGGAGCCCGTATCTATAACACTCCGTTTACAGCTATTTTACACGAGAAATTCAGCACACCACGTCAGCCTGAACTTTTTCTATAAAAAAGAAGCGGATACCATTTTTAAGAGAGATTAAAAACAATGGTATCCGCTATAAATTTCTCTTACCGAACCTCACGGTCAAGCAGGCGTTACATCTCATTTATGGAAATGCGGCCCAAAGAGAATAAGAAAGGGAAAATTTATATTTCTTCAAAATTCATTTTACACATCAATCATTCCATTACATGGTGTGGCAATTCACCCGAACCGGCAGTACGAGTCGAATTCGATATTTCACGATTCTTAGGACCGGGAACAAATGCTCCTTTTTCCAGTATATATCGTACTCTTTCCCGCTGATTCGCAGTGAAAGTGTTCGAATAAGACACAGCATAATCCATAATATTTGTCGACTTATATTCTGTTCCCCGCACACAGTCTTCACGCGTGATCAGCACATCCAGATGTTCAAGAAGACCTGCAGCCCCAATTGAGTTTACCAGGTTATTATAAGCCGTCTTATTATAAGTAGGAGTATCTTCACACAAATCACTGTCTATGCACTCTGTTCCTGTTTCATTTTCAGAAAATACATGACGCAATCCCAGATAGTGCCCCAGCTCATGAGCAATAGTAACAGCTACATAATTTGCATTTCCATCCGGAGTTTCAGGAGTCAGCGGACAGTTATCTTCATAAATATACCGGTTATTTATAGAAACACACCGCGGAGATACCAGCTGATCTTGAGTAGGTACTCCACCCGTCCACTGTTCACATCCTTCCAAATAATCAGGAGCCACAGTATAAGGAAATTCAGAGATACCCAAAATCCCTGCATCGCTGAAATTATACAGCATGATATTAATATACCGGTCCGGATCCCATATTAAATCTAAATAACGTTTTTCTTTATAGCTGTTCATAAAAGCCTGGCAGTCAATAGTAGATGTAGTCCACATGACACGGTTTACACCCGGTTCTTCCAAGGTATTGCCTTCCGGATCTTCCGTAGCCATAACAAACTCCAAACCTAAGTCTTCTCCACAGTTGCGGTAAAGTTCATTGACTTTATCTAATAACTTCTGTAAATGTCCTTCTTCCACATATTGGTTTTTATCCGACTTATTTACATAAAGTACCTGAAATACAACAGGCAATTTATAATGATGATTCTCACTAAAGACCTCCGCCAACTGTGAAACATGTATTTCTTCTTTCAGTACACCATCTGTAGAAACTATCTCCAAAACGGCAGAACGACTCTCTCCTGTCAGGTTTTCGCCAACTTGTACTTCAACGGCAGCATTGCCTGTCCACATATTCTCAGAAGGAACTGCGCACCATGACTTTTCCGACACAACCTTCCATTCTACATTACTCTCCACCTTCAGAGTCAATGTAGCAGCAGCGGAAGAAATATTCTCACAGGAGGTTGTTTCTACCACCCGAAGATAAGGTTCTGCAACCTCCGGCTGCTCATCGTCACTACATCCCGCCAAGAAAGGAAGCAGTACGACAAGCATCCAGAGTAAATAATATTTCTTATTCATACTCAAATGCAGTTTGACCATCCAACGGACAAGTTACGACATTATCTACCACGAAGCGACCAGAAGCATTTGGCACAGTGGTAAATACAACCAGACGGCAGTTAGACAAATCATGAGCACCACTTACATCCATACGATATACATTCTGTCCTGCACCATCAGCATCCAACTGAATACGGTCACCATAAGCAACTGTTGAGCTAGAAGTCAACAAGACATTATTATGAACTTCTGTAGAACTACCTCCCGTCTGTGCTGCTACGATACCGTCTTCCAGCAGCCATACAGCTACACGACAGTTTTCTACATTAGCCGATTTTACTTTTACATTTACCACTACAGAACTTCCTGCATTTTCTGAAGCTACTGAAATAGCTGTTTTACATCCACTGGCTGCAACCTCATTTACTCTTGAAGCAATTTGCTCTGCTTGTTTATCAGCATCACTAAGAGCTCCTTGAATCATATTTGAAGTATTCAAATCAACACTCAACGAAGGATAAGAGCTAACAGTCAGATAGCTGTTTATAGTATTACTAGCCTCCCCTGCCATTGTATCACCATTGTGCGAAGCCACAAAAACAGCACAGTTATCAGGATTAGCTTTCAGATAAGCATCAATGCCTCTTTTCATATACGGACAATTCTGACACCATGTACCCGTATGCTGAACGGCAAGTACACGCTTCGCAAAACCAGTATTTTGCTCAGGCTTGCTGTCGGCAGGCAAAGAAGGAATATTCTTAAATGCTCTTACTGTAATATTCTCTGTTTTCACACCTTCATAATATGCATAAAACACATAGTCACCTTCAGTAGTAGTGCTGAAAGAAGTTTCTTTAAACGAAGAAGTATTACCCGAAGGATCTTCCATATAAACCTTAGACTGTGAAGTGATGTCTGTTTCTCCTTTCATCACAGCTACGGTAACCGCATCTGTACCATTTGCTTCAATAACAGTCTTAGATATAGACAATGTCAAATCACCACTTACTGTTCCGGAGTCTTCTCCTCCATCATTTCCCGAACATGCAGTAACAGCCATTAAAAAACAAACCGCCAAGGTTTTAAAAATATATGCAGGTTTCATAAATATCTTTGTTTAATCGTTTATAAAATAATAGGTTTTCAATTTCAGGCTACAATCAGAAAGAAGAAGTCACTACCAGATTGGCTCCGGTATATGCCGGTGTGTAACGGCATACTCCTCCCGAGCATACATAACCAGCACGGTTTCTTCCATAGCTTAACTGTACACGGGTATTCTTACGTGTATAACTTACAGAAGCTGTATAGTAATGTACCTTTGTCGTACCATGATTATACATATCGCTTACACTGACACTCCAGCGTGGAGCCATGCTGAATTCCAGAAGAGCTGCCATCCAGTCTTTTTCATAATCAGTAGAGTAAAGATATTGCAGTTCTGCACGCAAAGCCATTTTGCTGTTGAACTTGTATGTATTGTCAACAACAAAAATATTCGAAGCATAAGTTTTGTCGTCCATTCCATGTGTAGGGCTCCACTCCTGAACAGATACCAATACAGCAGTTTTCCACTGCTTATTCCAACGGTGTTCTACATCAGCATTGATGTCACGCCATAACAAACGAGATTCTCCTGTAATATTTTTATCCGAATAAGCTGTCGAGAAATTTGCATGGAAATTCCAATAACGAGAACGGTTTGAAGCTGGGCGCAAAGAGTAATAAACATCAAACTGTCCGGCAGTTTCACCCTCTGCATTTACCTGATACGGCTCAAGATTGGCAAGCATATACGTGTACTGACGTGTTAGCGCAGGCAAATAGTTTAATGTATTTCCCGCTCCCTGTCCCTGTAAGGTAAGCATGGTATTCATATGCTCCAGACGACGGAAAGTACCCAAGGCAGAGAAATTACCTGTAGCATATCCTACTTCTGCAAGAATAGCATTACCATCCACTTCGGTTGCAGATGAAATCTCCGGTAAGTCTTTCGTTTTTGTTACATATTCAGCGCGGACATCCAGACCATTCCAGTTAAAATTACCACCAACAGCATACATATCCAGATTGTTTGTAGTCAATCTGTCTACATAATCTGCATTATCTTTCAAGTTCTCATAACGATTTACATAGCTACCTTCCAATTGCAAAGATGCACTTTTCCAACCGGCAATATCAGATAAAGATAAAGTAAGGTCTGCTCCACGCACTGCCGATTCAGCATAATCCAAATATAAACGTGGTCTTCCATACATACCTTTCAGTGACAGGTAATTTTTATAACTGTAGTGTCCCCATACACCTTCTATCGAATTATTAAATCCCAAGGTACGGTCTTCATAACTGCGGAAAACAAGTCCACTTCCATACTGGTCAAAGATATCTCCTACACGAAATCCAAAATCTCCATCTTCCCAAGCAACATATTTTGAACCAAGAATCGTACGGCGTCCATTTCCATAAGTACCGTAGTCATATCCTTGTAATGCCGGCAAAAAACCCTCCAACTGAATGCCTGCAGAAAATTTGCCACGTGTATAGTCCAGTTTCAAATAATTGTTCGAACCGAAATGATCGTCAGGATTAGCTGCAGCCGCTCCCAGTTCACTATCATCTACATAATAAATACTGTTCGACTCCAGACTTCCAGTAAGTGTTCCTTTATCACGAGTCTGAGCATGAAGAACGGTTGTTGCTCCAACAGCCGCCATGCATAATATCATCATTTTCTGTTTCATCGTGCCGGATTATTTTTGTTGTAATTCTTTCAGTTTCTCAAACAACTCCAATTCGCTACCTGGAGTGTAACCGGTATGTGAATATACGATATTCCCCTGACCGTCTACAATAAATGTATGCGGAGTAAAGGTTACATTCATTGCACGCTTCAAATCCTGGTTTTTATCGAATACGCAAATAAAGTCCCATCCCGAACCCGAAGCCATAGAGCGCGCACGAGTAGAAAAACGGCTATCATCTATCGATACAGCAACAACTTCAAAATCTACTTCTTCCTGCCATTCTTCCAACTGATCGTTTATAGCATTCAGCTCCATCAGACAAGGTTTACAGGTTATTCCCCAGAATGACATAATAAACGGCTTACCATTCACTAATGAAGATATTTCAACAAGCTTTCCATCTGCATCTTCTACTTTCACATTCGAAAGTTTTCCTTGTGCTGCCACTTGCAGGCAACCGCATACCAGGCAAAACACTAATAACAGTTTTCGTAACATAGTAAATTTCCCCTTTTATTTTTTAGAATTAGTACCTAAAAATATTCCGTTCGGAAAGGCTCAGTCAGGCAACAGTCTGTTCTTATGAAAAGAGCCGTTCCAAACGGAATCATCATTTATTTTAAAACGAACATTCGCAATTATCTGCTATACAATCTTATTTCTGTATTTTCTTAATGAAACTACTCTTTGAACAATCTATTGTAACAGACTCACGTTTCAACTTGCGTGCAACATCTGCCGACGGCAAGAATGTCTTAGGCATATTCTTGATTGTTGCAGTCTGATAAGCTGCCCATGGAGTTGTAAGCATATTCTTCGTAGTCGTCTTCAAAGATGTTACAGATGACTTCAAAGTTTTCATGGCAGAAGCATTATTGCGTGTTAAAACAATATCACCAGAACCGTAGTAAGTATTATAAATAGTATTATTATACATACCTGCAAAGAAAGGAGTCAATGTCATTCCATTATATTCATAAGCCTGTATGGTAAGTCCGTTTCCATCCTCATCAACTTTTACAGGGAAATCTGTATGATAAGCACTAGAACCATCATAACCCATAATATAGTAAGTAAACGGTGTATTCCAATCACTCAAAGGAGGCACGGCATACAGATTTGCGCTCAAAATCACAGCATACAGAGTCTGTCCGTTTTCTTCTACAGGAATTACTTCGAGGAAGATCTTAGGTCCATAGTCGAAGAACAAATCATCAGCATCAACAGCAGAATAGCTGATATTGTTAAACAAATCCCATGGGCTAGCATATTTGTGCGGGAATTCACCTTTAAAGCGTCCTACTATACGATTCTTCATTTTATAAAAATCAATTTGCTTCTCACGCGCCTGGATATAGTTTGCTTTTTCTTCTTCAATATAAAGCTTAGCTTCTTCTTCAGTCATGTTCTTCATTGTCATGATTGTATTGACAAGCTTATCATAGTCAGCATATTCACCAGCTTCTTCCGGTTCTCTAGAGAACTCAACAGGGAATGTAATTGTTTCAGTTTCTCCATTAGAACCCTGACGGTTGAATGTAGCATTCCATGTTCCACACAAATTATCCATGATAGCCTGTCCGTCTGCATCAACCGGAGTTCCGAAATCCGCTACTGCCGTAGCTTTTGCCATATAAGGTTCTGACAAATCCTCGTCCTCATTATAAGCCTGTACAACCAGCATATTTTCTTCTTCCGCATATGAGTTGAAATACATCTTATAACCTTCAGAACTATTTATAGCCTGTATCACGTCTGCATCTGTAACATCTAAACCATAGTTTGTCACATAGAATTTCTCATCCATACCATATTCAGGGCGAAGTGACGCATTCCATTCTGCCATAGAGTTTTCTACATAACGGATACCTCTACAGTCACCATTAGGAGCTTTGATTGTATAGCTGACTTTATAAGGCTGATCAGGTTCTACATTGCCAACAACGGTCAATTCTACATCTGGCTTAGTAGACTCAACAATTTCATACACTTCTTCCTGGGAGCTCTGTTTAGAGTAATCATCAGCAAAGTTACAAGTAATGAACAAATGATACTTCTTACCGATACTCATTCCGGTATATTCTATTTCCTGCGGTTCTACAAGCCGTGTACTTTCATTAAACACCAATGCAGGAACACCTTGTTCACCCACATATTTTTTCATCAATTCATAATCATCTTCCGAAGTCATGTATACTCCGTAGCTCAGCGCGCCATCCGGAGGAGTAATAGCTACTTTCAGTTTAGTTTCGTTCTTCTTCAAGACAGTTACAGTTGCCTTTTTATCTACCCGGTCAGCGCTTTGAGCATAGACCATCTGTTTGGCATACATTCCATTGAAAGTAACACCTTCATCTGACCATTCTTCTGTATAGTCGCCAACAGTCGGAGCCAGCGCCTGACTCATCAACATGCCACCGCCATAGTCTACTTCATAGTCCAAATTACCTTCTTCATCAGATTCACCAACAAGGATAACATAAGCTGTACCCTGAGTAACCTGCCATTCTCCCCACATCGGATCATCCGGATCAACCTGAACACCACTGGTTATAGTGATGTCCTGAGGACCACAAGAAACGCCAACAGACGGATTTCTCAAAAAATCCACATCAGTCTGCATAAACTGATCTTTCATTGAATTATAGTTCAACGCATCGATAAAAGACCATTTATAATACACACCTTCAGGCATTTCAATATGGAATTTTATTTCATCACGAGTAGCCGAGATAATAGTAATACGTCTTGAATATTCCGGAGTTGTAAATTCAAATCCTTTTACCTGATATTCGGTTCCCACTTTAAAGGCAAAAATTGCCGTATACTTTGTATTTCCATTCAGGCCATATAAGTAAGCAGTATTCTTACCATCCTGAGCTGTAAATATGCCGTTACCATTTTCCTTTTCAGCATTGGCAAACATAATCTCTCCGTCAGGGAAGTCAGATTCGGAAACACTTCCTTCTTCTACTTGATAAGTATAAGTTTCTACCCCTTTCAAATTCAAGGAAATAGTAGCCGAAGTCGCATAAATGGCACTACCCTCATCTCCTTTCCCACTCTCAATCTCAATAGTTACTTCTGAGCCTGGGCCTTCTCCCGGAGTCACCTCATTATTGTCATCGCTACATCCTCCTAATACCAAAAGGAATAACATCGATAAACAAAAGACCGAAAATTTAAATTTCTTCATAAAACAATACTTCGGTAAATTTTTACCGAAAGATTAAAAGTTAAACAATAGAACCGGCA
>DXLM01000004.1 GCA_019414725.1 Bacteroides sp. | reverse complement strand
CAAGTGCCGCGGGGCTTTCTTTTTTGCATGAGGGCAGAAAAAACGCCGCCGGCTCTTGCCCTTCTGGAGAGTGCCCTTCGACGAGCCGATGCCGACTTGATGTAAGATATATATTTTTGCCAGTCTGAATAAAAAAAGAAAGCCTTATTTTACTTCCTCTAAACAGTGAACGAAAGTTCTTTTTGGGCATTAAAAGATTATTTATGTAGCATCTGTGAAATACTTCTTAGAGGAAGAAGTTTGATTTCTAGACAATGTCTGTATGAATCCTGCCACTCTTCTATAAGTAAGGAAAATTAACTTATCTATCTCGTTATATCCATTTTGCAAACCTTATCAATGCGGTATCATTGAATATAGGTCTTTATAATGACTTATTTTGCTTAATGATTAACTGTAATCAGGCTGAAAAGAAAATTTTTGTATCAGTGTTTATTATGACAATATCTTTTGTACTCTTTTCTTTTTATATACAAGAATCTTATACAGTTTATACATGAACAGATATACTTTTTCAATTTTTGCAAATATGTTGATATTTCTTTCAGAGAGAATCTATTTTTCTATGTGATAAAGTAACTTTCAACTCATGTTATTGTGATATTGCTTTTCAAAGAGATTTTTATTAGCACAGAAAGTATTGTTAGACTTTTATCTCGCAGAAGTTTTTCACATAGTGATGGAGAAAAATAGGAAACTGTTTGATTACCATTTTTTGAATATCCATTTGAAATTTATGAATGATATATAGTCTATTGTTTTTAAATAATGTGATATCTAGGAATAAGAAATAGTTTAAAGGCCTTGTATAATTATAAATGGAAATTTGTTTAAAATCTAACTTCTTAATTTACTGATTAATAGATTGATTTGATTGTCTGCATATTCCGGCGGATACCCGTTCAGCATTTCCGGTGATATCCGTTCAGTCCCCAGTTAGTATTCAGTGTTGTTGGCAAAGTTAATACTTCTTTCTTAGGCTCTCTCCTTTAAGGTCAAATTTTATTGCCTTATGCACGATTCTGTCCAGACAGGCTTCCGCAATGAGCTCGCTTTGGAACACATCATACCAGTCTGCAACGGGAAGCTGGCTGGCCAGGATGAGTGCCTTCCGGTTGTACCGGTCATCTATGATCTGTTCAAAGTCATGCTGTATCTGGCCGTCCAGCTTGACCATCCCAAAGTCATCGATAATCAGCAGGTCATGTGCGTTCAGCTTCCGGAAGAAGTTTGTTTCCCGTCCTTCCAGATGTGCAAGCTTCAGGTTCTCGATGAGCATGTTCATCGTGAAGTACAGTACCTTCCGGCCGTTCCTGCATGCCCTGTCACCCAGGGCACAGGCAAAGTAGGACTTCCCGGTTCCTGCCGGTCCGGTAATGATGACCGTCATTCCGCCCGTGATGTAATTTCCGGTTGCAAGGTCGGCTGCAGAGCAGGTCTGTATGCCCCTTGCCGTGTCCGTTTCAAGTTCTTCCATCGAGGCTCTCAGACGGAAGCCGGCATTCTTTATAAGACGCTGGATGCGGTTGTTCCCTCTCGTGTCACGTTCGTACTGGAGCATGATCTGCATGCCTTCACGCAGGGTAAGCTTGTCCAACTGATGTGTTTCTTCCAGAGAGCTCCAGCAGCTTGCCATTCCCGGAAGCTTCAGCTCGTGCAGTGTTCTTTCTGTTTCGTTGCTCATAATCATTTATTGTTGTTGGTTTATGTCATTTCCTGTAAAATAGTCTTTTCCGCGCATGTTCCCGTGGTTTGACGGTGTAGGCGCATGGAAGATTACCGTCTCGTCTGCGGATGCATTCATGCCGTTACGTCTGAGTATGGCTTCAAACTTGCTGTAGGAGTAAATACCGTACTCCATGCACTGACGGCAGGTAAGGTCAAACGTGGCAAGGTCATACTTCCTTCTGAGGCTGACTATGGAGTTGCACAGCTTGTAATACACCTCTTCAGGCTGTGCGGTACGTTTGGGGTCAAAGATTCTTTTTACATATTCATGGCAGTCAGGTGATATATCTTTTGCTTTCTCCACATAATAGGCTGCCGAACGCTCCATAATCACCCTGCAGCTGGATGCGAGATGTTCCCTGACTGTGGTATAGCCGTATGTATGGCTGCGGATATGTGAGGCCACCAGTTTCTGCTCCACATAGACCTTGACCCATGAACGCGTAAAGACTACTCTTGCCTGTTTTCCTACATGGATATAGGGGACGGAGTAAAAATGGGTCACCTTGTCCTGTCTCAGCTCCACATGGCAGTTTGCCTGTACTTTCAGATCGGCATACAGGCGCATCTCATAGGGTTCCGGTTTCAAGGGTTTCAGCAGCTCCTTCTCCATGGCATGAAAACGCTCCTCACGGCTGTAGGGACGCTTCTGCATACGGGTCTGGTTGTGCCTTTCCATCAGCTCCCATACGGCACGGTTCAGTTCCAGGAGTGAATGGAAGGTACGGTTACGCAATCTGGCATAGACACGGTTATATGTAATCCTTACGGAGTCCTCTACCAGAGCCTTCTGTGTCGGCGATGCCGGGTCGCATGGCAGTACCACGAAATGGTAGTAGTTGCCCATGTCCTCAAGAGCCTTGTTCAGCTTCGGCTCATGCCGGTCATTGCTGATTACAGCCGATTTGAGGTTGTCAGGAGTCAGTATGGAAGGTACACCGCCCAGATGTTCCAGACACATCCTTATGGCATACAGAAAGTCCTCCGTCTTCTGCGAAGGTACACATACCACATAGGTATAGTCGCTGTAAGGCATGCAGGCGACAAACACCTCCACCTTGACAATTTCTCCGGTTTCGGCATCCACATAGCTGAGCTTGTCACCGGCAAAGTCCACCATGAGCTTTTCACCCGGTTTGTAGGTGTTGGCCAGTACGGCCGTAACATCCTTCTTCGCAACGAGATTCTGCTTCAGATGGTAATAGAACTGTGACTTGCCGTAACCATCGGGATGAGTCGCACGGTATTCATCGAACAGGACCTGACGGCTTACATGGGATTTGGGGTCCGCCAGCAGTTCCCTGTATCTGGGTAGCAGGATCAGAAACTCTTCCATTCTCCTGTCCGTATATGCCGGAGAACCAGCATGGAACATCCGTTCCAACTCGGGATCGTCAATCTCAAGGAGGTCGCTGATGTTCCATCCGTTGGCTTTTACCGTATTCACATAACCGTTGACGGTTTCCTTGTCAATCGGTAACTTGCGGCTTACACCGCGGTTGGATTCTCCGGCCTGCTTGAGCTGGAGTACTTGTTTTATCAGACTCATATCCTTTGTTGTTCCTGCCATGACTGTGCTGTTTCTTGTTAGCTTACCAGCACAAAGGAAACTGAAACCGGGGAAAGAATGAACGGATATGCTCCGGAAACGAAGATATACGCTCACAATTCCATGCACGGCTGAACGGATATACTCCGGAAAATCTGAAAGCATACGTCTAAAGTGAACGGGTATGCTCCGGAAAAAGGGTGCTACAACCTGCAATTCTCGGAGGTGAACGGATATGCTCCGGAAAAATTGAGATTTTAATGTCTGGTTATCCATTTTTTCATCCTTTTAGGGGATGAACGGATAAAAATTACGCTTTTAAGGTATGGTTTTATACCCTAATAAGCTGCCGGAAAGTGAACGGGTATGCTCCGGAATATGTAATTGTCTCTTTTGAATAGTTATTGCTGTTTTTTGGATAGTTTTTATCTATAAAAATATTCATTGGTTACTAGTTTTGAAAAGTCTTAAAAATTAATATTAAACAATAAATTTTTGACCAATAAAATTTAGTTACTATGAGTAAAGAAGACAAATTTAATCTTTTGTTGCATGGCAATATGTGGCGAATACCTTTATGTATTGCTGCATTTACATTGTTTCCTAAAGGTAATTGCTATGCTGAAGCTAATGTTATGGCAGTTAATACTCCGGTTGAAACTTTACAACAGCAACGCACTGTCAGAGGAATTGTAGTTGATGAGAATGGTATTCCTATTATAGGTGCGACTATTAAGATTTTAGGTACAACTAATGGAACTATTTCCGATATGGATGGAAAATTCGAATTAAATGTTGACTCAAAATCTGTACTTGAAGTTTCTTATATAGGTTATTCTACGCAAAAAGTAAAATTAAATTCCTCTTCTTCTATACAGATTACATTAAAAGAGGAAACAGAGGTCTTAAATGAAGTGGTAGTTACTGGTTTTGGTATGGCTCAGAAAAAAGCTACTTTGACAGGAGCGGTATCTTCTGTAAAATCAACAGATATAGAAAGATCTTCTGCTGTGACAGCCAGTGGTGCATTGGTTGGTAAAATTGCTGGTTTAAATTCACGTCAGCAAGGAGGTGCACCGGGAGCAACAACCGCTTTACAGATTCGTAATATGGGTACTCCTTTGTTTGTAATTGATGGTGTTGTTTCTGATGAAGGTCAGTTCAATAATATGGACTTTAATGATATAGAAAATATATCTATTCTAAAGGATGCTTCTGCTGCTTTATATGGAGTACGTGCGGCAAATGGTGTAATAGTTGTTACAACTAAGAAAGGTCAAAGAAATACGCGAAATACAGTATCTGTTGATGCATATTATGGTTGGCAGAAAAATTCAAAATTTGTAGATCCAGCTGATGTAAAAGAGTATGTTCATGCTTATACTACAGCTGAAACTTTTTCAGGAAGAACGGATGGAAACAGACGTTATAGCAGAGAAGAATATGATAAATGGATGGCAGGTGCAACACCGGCTTATCAAGGATGGGATTGGGGAGATTATATATGGATTAGTGCTCCTCAGTATTATATTAATACTAATTTTTCAGGAGGAACTGATAAGGCAAATTATTATGTAGCTGTTTCACATATTAATCAGGATGCTACTATTCGGAACTATGGTGGATTCCGTAGAACGAATGCCCAGATGAATATTGAAATGAATGTAAATGAGAAGTTTAAAATTGGGGCTAGTATGAATGGACGTATCGAAGATCGGCGTCATCCTGGAGTGCCAGGTGGAGATGATACGTGGCTGCCTCGTTTTGCAACTTTGAAAAATCAGCCAACTAAACGTCCTTTTGCTAATGATAATCCTAATTATCCACAAAAGGTATCTGACCAACCTGAAACAAACTTTGCATTGCTGAATTACAATACAAGTGGACGTGTTTCTGATGTTTGGCGAGTAATTCAATTGAATGGTAATGCTGAATATGAAATACTGGATGGCTTGAAGGCAAAAGCTATGTTAGGATATTATTTTGGTCTTCAAGAATTTGATAATCAGGAATATAAATTTAATTTGTATGCATACGATGAAAAAACAGGGGAGTACTATGTAACCGATCGTATGACAAATCCTTATAGAGAAAGAAATCGTGATAGAGTAGAAGATCTGACGAGCAATATCCAATTAAATTATGATAAAAAATTTGGGAAACACGCAATAAATGTTGTTGCTGGCTTTGAGGCAACTAAGCGTAATCGTCCTAAAATGTGGATTCATTCTACTCCAACATCAGATGCTATGGATTTGATTCGTCTAAATGAGATTGTAGAATTTAATGATACAGGAAAAGGTACAGAAGCCCGTATGGGGTATTTGGCACGAGTCAATTATAATTATGCTGATCGATATTTAGTAGAATTTATTGGTCGTTGGGATGGATCATGGAAATTCCGTCCGGGTCATCGTTGGGGCTTTTTCCCTTCTGCTTCATTAGGATGGAGACTTTCAGAGGAAAATTTTTGGAAAGAAAATAAAATAGGTGAAATAGTTACTAATTTAAAAATTAGAGCTTCATATGGAGAAGTAGGTGATGATAATGTAAGTAATTATTCTCCATATGATTTCTTACCGGGATATACCTATAATAATGGTGGAGCTGTAATTGACGGTGAATGGGTTGTCGGATCTGCTACTCGTGGACTTCCTAATGAAACATTGTCTTGGTTAACAGCAAAGATTTTGGATATTGGTATAGATTTGGGATTTTTAAATAATCGATTGAATGCTCAGGTGGATTTTTTCCAGCGTAAACGTGAAGGACTACCTGCCCAAAGATATGACGTTCTTATACCTGTTGAAGCAGGTTTTAGCTTGCCACAAGAAAACTTGAATTCAGATATGCATCGTGGTTTTGATGCATCCATCTCATGGTCTGATAATATAAATGATTTTCATTATAGTATAGGTGCTAATATGACTTATTCTCGTTTTTGGGATTGGGAACAGTATAAGCCTCGTTTTAGCAACTCATGGCATGAATATAGAAACAGTATTTGGCATCGTGTAGGATATGTTAATTGGGGATATGAAGCTATTGGACGTTTTGAAAGTTGGGAACAGATTGCTAACTATCCAATAGATAATGACCGTAAAGGTAATCGTACTGTTGTTCCTGGAGATATTATGTATAAAGATCAAAATAGTGATGGAGTGATCAATGGATATGATGAGCGTCCTATTGGCTATCGAGTAGACAGTACTCCAACTTTGAATTATGGTATTAATCTATCTGCTTCTTGGAAAGGTTTTGATTTAGCAATGGATTGGACTGGTTCTGGAATGACTTCTTGGTGGCAACGTTATGAAACTGCTCGTCCATTTCAAAATGATGGAAACAATCCTAGTGAAGTCTTGACAGATGCTTGGCATTTGTCCGATCCATTTGATCCAGATAGTGAATTAATTCCAGGAAAATATCCAATGCTCCGTTTGCCTTCAGATGAGACAAGTGCATATGATAGCAGTACTTATTGGTTACATAATGTTCGTTATATAAAGTTGCGTAACTTAGAGTTTGGTTATACATTGCCTAAATCTTGGTTAACTCATACTGGTATCACTAATGTACGAGTATATTTATCTGCCACAAATTTATTAACTATATCTAATATTAAAAGTCTAATGGACCCTGAATGTGCTAGTGATAATGGATTGGATTATCCTCCAATGCGTGTAATAAATCTTGGTGTAAATCTTAAATTTTAAAAATGATGAAAACTAAATATTTGTATACTGCTTCTTTATGTCTAATGATGATGTTTGGCAGCTGCAGTGATTTTCTTGATCAAGAACCAGATACTATTTTGACCCAGGATCAAACCTATGGTGACGAAGCTTTGATGAAATCTGTATTGGCTAATTTTTATGGTCGTGTAATGTTTGGTCAGAAAATTGAAGATTCTGATGCTTGGCGTTTATTAGATGAAGTAATCACATATGACCGTAGCCAAGAAGGAGCTTGGGGACGTAATAATTGGAGAAACGGATATAATTACGTTTTGTTTCATGACCTGAATGTTTTTATGAATGGAGTACAGTCTTCTCCTGTTTTAAGTGAAGATGCAAAAAAAGCATATATTGCTGAAGCTAGATTTATTCGTGCTTGGACTTATTTCTGTATAGGTCGTTCTATTGGAGGAGTTCCTATTATTGGTGATCAGGTTTTCTCATATACTCCAGGAATGGATATTTCTACCTTACAGATTCCACGTAGTACTGAGTCTGATTTATACGACTACATTATCAGTGAGTGTGAGGAGGCTGCTAAAGGCTTGTCGAAGGAAACCAATAAAAATAATGCGCGTGCAAATTATTGGGTAGCCAAAATGCTTCAGGCGCGTGCTGCTTTATATGCAGCTTCGTTAGCTACTTATAATAATGTAGAAGAACATCCGGGACTTAGAACAAAAGGAGGAGAAGTGGGAATTCCTGCTGAAAAAGCAAAGGGATATTATCAAATAGCTTTAACTGCTGCTAAAGAAGTTATAAACGATGGTCCATATAAGTTAATGTTTTCAAATGATCAGAGCCATCAAGCTTTAGCTGATAATTTCTATAAGGCAGTATGTCAAAAGGATGGTAATAGTGAAGTTATTTGGACTTTTGACTTTGTTTCTCCTGGAAAAACTCATCAGTTTACCAAAAACAATCTGCCTAAGAGTATAGAACAGGATACAGGTAGTGATAGACTTTCAGTAATTTTGGAACTTGTTGAAGCGTTTGAACCTATTAATGCTGATGCATCACAGTTGGGTACATCTGTACAATTCGATGCAAGTAAATGGAATGAAGGTAATACCGAATTGAATAATCTGGTATTCTATGATTCTCCTACAGAGTTATTTGAACAGAGAGACCCTAGATTGATGGGGACAATTCTTGTACCGGGTTCTACTTTTGCAGGACAAAATATTGAAATACAGGCTGGACAGCTGATAAAAAAAGATGGAAAATGGGTTGAATTAACGGGAGCACGTAATTCATATGATGATGAACATCGATTGATTACTGCTAATAATGGTCCATTAGGAGGTGACGATCGAGAGATTAATCGTACAGGCTTCTATATTCGTAAATATTTGGATGAAACTCCTGCTGCTGGTACTATTGGTAGAGGATCTGCTATGTGGAATGTACATTTTCGTATTGCAGAGGCCTATTTAATTGCGGCTGAAACTCAGTGGATGATAAGTGGAGATGAAGGTGATTCTGAAGCTTTGTCTTATATTAATGAGGTACGTAAACGCGCTGGTGTAAATCCACTTACTTCTATTGATAAAAATAAGTTGATTCATGAGTATCGTGTGGAATTTGCATTTGAGGGACATCGCTGGTGGACTTTAAAAAGATTTATGGAGGCTCATAAGTTATGGAATGGAGATCCCAACTCGAGAACAGCACAGCGTCACGGATTATGGCCGTATAAAGTTGTTGCACCAGGAGATCCGAATGATGGAAAATGGGTCTTTATTGAAAAAGATATGGCTAAGTTAGGCTTGTGGACTAATCCATATAAGTGTACAGAAGCTGATTATTATGGAGAAATAGACAATGGATGGTTAAATAATAATCCTAAGTTAGTAAAGAATCCTTATCAATAATATAAAAATAATACAATGATGAAAAAGTTGATTAAAATATTATCATTTTTTGTTTTGATGATTGTCGTATTGTCTGGTTGTCGGAAAGATAATTATGATGAACCTGAATCTTTTATAACCGGACGAGTTGTATATCAAGGTAGACCACTTCAGTTAAAAGGAAATGAAGGTGTTGTTTTACAATTGTATCAAAGTGGTTATGAACTTCATGATCCATTTAATGTACATGTTAATCAAAATGGAGAATTTTCGATTTGTATTTTTGATGGGCAATATCAGTTGATAACAAAAGCAGGACATGGTCCATGGACTTCTGAAGGAAGAGATACAATATATATTGATCTGAATGGTTATGCTAATGTTGATGTAAATGTGCAACCATATTATTTGGTTGATAATGCAAAAATAACTCTTGATGGAAATAAGGTTAATGCTTCCTTCGATGTTAATAATGTTGCAGGAAAGGGTATTGACCGTGTGATGTTATTATTGGGAACTACACAGTTCTTATGTGATGATAATCATAATGTGGATAGATATGATGAAACTGATAACATGGCTGAATACAAAGACGGAGGTAAGACTTATGTATTTCAAACAAGAGATTATGCCGAACATCAAATGTTTCAAACTGCTCTGAAACGTGGTACTTTGTTTGGTCGTATTGCATTATGGCCTTCCGGTTCTGACCAAGCTATATATTCTGAAGTAATACGTTTAAAATGATAATGGTTATATCTTTCTAAATTTACATTTATAGGCTATAAAGGGACTTACTTTAGATATAATTTTAATGTAAGTCCCTTTTTGTATATAAATGAATAGAAAATGCCATTAATTGCACAAGAATTATCGGTGAATGAAATAAGAACAATTTTTCTTTGCAATAAGTGAGTTGTTTTGTAAAAAATCTGTATTCTCATACAATACTTCGGTAAAAATTTACCGAAGTATTGGTTTAAAGAATAGGGATTTAAATCTAGAATTTTGGGATGCATAATATAAAAAGGAGTTGTATCAACGAGATACAACTCCTTTTTGTTTTATCAACAGTGGATTTTATAAAACTTCGGTATTGTCTTGTTGTTTGGCTGGATGCGGATAGTCTATGGTGTAATGTAGCCCTCTGCTTTCTTTACGTTCCATAGCCTGACGCGTAATTAAATAGCCGACATTAATCATATTACGCAGTTCACAGATTTCACGTGAAGCCTTTACACGCTTAAACAATCGTTCTGTTTCTTCGTATAAGATGTCCAGACGATTCCATGCACGAACAAGACGAAGATTGCTTCGTACGATACCTACGTATGATTCCATTATCTGATTTACCTCTTTCATGCTTTGAGTAATCAGGATGCGTTCTTCATTGCTGATTGTACCTTCTGCATTCCATTCAGGAATATCTTCATTGAAGTCATAACGGTCGAGAACGCTTAAAGCATGTTTCGCAGCAGAGTCTGCATACACGATAGCCTCAATAAGCGAATTGGAAGCAAGACGGTTTCCTCCATGCAATCCGGTACAAGAGCATTCTCCAATAGCATACAGACGTTTGATGCTAGATTGTCCGTCCAAGTTAACTTTGATACCGCCACACAAGTAATGAGCAGCAGGAGCCACCGGAATATAATCCTTGGTAATATCTATACCCTGGCTAAGACATTTTTTATAAATATTGGGGAAGTGTTTCTTTGTTTCTTCCGGATCTTTATGGGTTACATCCAAATATACATGATCTTCACCCCGTTGTTTCATTTCACTATCTATGGCACGGGCTACGATGTCGCGCGGAGCAAGTGATAAACGTGGATCATATTTTTGCATAAATTCTTCTCCGCCGAGATTTCTTAATACAGCTCCATATCCACGCATGGCTTCTGTTATTAAGAAACTAGGACGGTCTCCCGGATGATACAAGGCTGTTGGATGGAACTGGATGAATTCCATATCCTTTACAAGTCCCTTAGCACGATAAACCATTGCGATACCGTCACCAGTGGCAACCAGCGGATTGGTTGTATGGGTATATACAGCTTCACATCCTCCTGTAGCCATTACTGTGACTTTTGAAAGGAAGGTATCTACATCTCCTGTTTTTTCATTCAATACATAAGCACCAAAACATTTAATGCCTGGTGTATGACGGGTTACGATGATGCCAAGATGATGCTGAGTGATAATTTCTACAGCATAGAAGCTGGTAAATACTGTGATATTAGGATGTTTTTTTACAGCTTCGATCAGGCTCGTCTGAATTTCTGCTCCAGTATTGTCCTTATGGTGTAAAATGCGGAATTCAGAGTGCCCTCCTTCTTTATGTAAATCGAATTCTCCGTTTTCGGTTTTATCGAAGTTAACTCCCCAGTTTATTAATTCTTCAATCTGAGCAGGGGCATTACGCACTACTTTTTCTACAGCTTCCGGGTCGCTAATCCAGTCGCCAGCTACCATTGTATCGTGGATATGCTTTTCGAAGTTATCCACTTTCAGATTCGTTACAGAAGCAATTCCTCCTTGTGCATAGTAGGTATTGGCTTCTTCTAGTCCGGCTTTGCAGATCAGTGCAACCGAACCTTTATGCGCAACTTTCAGCGCAAAGCTCATTCCGGCAATTCCTGAACCGATAACGAGAAAATCGAATTTTCTTACCATAATAAAATATGTATATATTGTTGCAAAACTACAAAAAAACTGACATGAGAGCACTGTCTCTTTGTTTTTTTTCTAAAGAACCTTATGATAAGTATGGTTTTCGGTGATAAATTGCTATCTTCACAAAGAATTAATAAATCTTGTAGATATAATGGACAGGACTTTTCACTCTAAAGTAGACTGGTGGTACTGGTTACTGATGGCTGTAACTGCTTTTTTATTGTTCGATTTCTTTTGGTTTCATTATACCATAGCCACATTACTGGTTGCTGCTGTGATGATATTTGAAATTGAAATGTTAATACATACACGTTATATTGTTACGGGTAGTGGCAAGTTATTGATTGAAACAGGACGCTTTGTGGCTGATAAAACTATATTACTGAATACTATTGTCGGTATGTGCGAAGTAAATTCTTTCTCCATTGCTCCTGCCCTTTCTGTTCATCGAGTTGAGATAACTTATCGTGTCGGTGATAAACATGAAAAAGTTTTTGTCTCTCCTCAAAATGCGGAAGATTTTATCCGATGGGTACAGAAAAAAATGAAAAGTGGCGAAAATACAGATATGATCGATAACTAAAATATGTTTTATGAAAAATTTCAAACCTCGAAAATCGGTAAAGAGATTTATATGTGAAACTCTTATAAGTGCTCTTGTCCTGACTGTTATATTAGGTATAATCTATTATCAGGAAAGACTTTGGGTACTTGCTATGGTATTGATTTTTATACTTGATGTATTGTTCTGCATGTTCGAAGAAATAAAAGAATACCGGATAGATGATGATGGAACAGTACATGTAGTTTGTTATTTAGGCTTTTCAAAGGTCGTTTTGAAGGGAATTACCAAAGTGTATTTTGACCCCCAGCGTAAAGCTCTGCGTATCATTGCTGAAAAAAGTGACAGGTGGTATCCTTTACAGGAGCCGGAATTGTTTGTAGATACTCTATACGAATATTATCCGGATATGGAATACGAAAACTGGAGCTGATATAAATTGAAACCTATTAATCTAAATAAAATAATATGAAATTCCAACTTGCAATTATTGGTGGAGGTCCTGCCGGATATACAGCTGCCGAAGCTGCCGGTAAGGCTGGATTGAGTGTTGTTCTGTTCGAAAAGAATAGTTTGGGAGGTGTTTGTCTGAATGAAGGATGTATACCGACGAAGACATTGCTTTATTCAGCTAAAGTATACGATTATGCCCGTCATGCATCGAAATATGCTGTAAGTGTACCAGACGCTTCTTTTGATTTGCCGAAAATTATTTCACGAAAAGCCAAGGTTGTCCGTAAACTGGTTTTAGGGATTAAGGCTAAACTGGCAGCACAGCAGGTTACTGTTGTTAATGGAGAAGCTTATATTGTGGATAAGAATACTGTACGTTGTGCAGATGAAACGTACGAATGTGAACATCTGATTATTTGTACAGGTAGTCAGACTGTTATTCCTCCGATACAAGGTATTGATCAGGTTAGTTATTGGACTCACCGTGATGCACTCGATAATAAAGAATTGCCTCGTTCGCTTGCTATTGTAGGAGGAGGAGTTATCGGAATGGAGTTTGCTTCTTTCTTTTCCAGCTTGGGAGTACAAGTAACCGTCATCGAAATGATGAATGAAATCTTGAATGGCATCGATCGTGAACTTGCGGCTTCTCTTCGCACAGAATATTCAAAGAAAGGAGTTAAATTCCTGCTTGGCGCCAAAGTAACCAGTCTTTCACAGGATGACGAAGGAATACATGTACATTATGAAAATGCGGATGGAGCAAACAGTATATGTGCCGATAAGCTGTTGATGAGTGTAGGTCGTCGGCCTGTTACAGAAGGCTTTGGTCTTGAAAATCTGAACCTGGAGCTAACAGAGCGTAGGCATATCCGTGTCGATGCTCATTTACGTACCTCTGTTCCTGGAGTATATGTATGTGGTGATCTGAATGGCGTTTCTTTGCTGGCTCATACGGCTGTGAGAGAAGCAGAAATAGCCGTAAAAGATATTTTGGGTGAGCCGGAAGAAATGAGTTACCGTGCTATTCCAGGAGTTGTTTATACCAATCCGGAAATTGCTTCTGTAGGGCAGACAGAAGAGGTGTTGCAGGCAAATGGTACTTCATATCGTACAGTGAAATTGCCCATGGCATATTCAGGACGGTTTGTTGCTGAAAATGAAGGCTCAAATGGAGTTATTAAAGTTTTGGTAGACGATAAAGATACGGTGCTTGGCGTACATATATTGGGAAATCCTGCTTCCGAGTTAATTGTCTTGGGAGGTATGATGGTAGAAGAACACCGTAATCTGGAATATTTTAAACGTTTTGTTTTTCCGCACCCAACAGTAGGTGAAATCTTTAGAGAATTGTAATATATGAAGCGAACAGGACTAGTATTAATCTCTCTCATAATATGTTGTTGTACACTGGCTGCCCAGTCTATTGCCGGAAAGCTGGATGCATTGGTTTCTTCAGAAAAAGTATTGACGACTTCGGAGGTTGGCATTAGTGTTTTCAATTTGACACAAGGAAAGCAGATGTATGCCTATCAGGATAAAAAACTTTATCGTCCTGCCTCCATTGAAAAAGTGATAACATCGGTTACTGCATTGGCAGAGCTTAGAGAATATTATCTTTTCAATACACGGATTGCTTATACAGGAACTATCGTTCAGGACAGTATATTACAGGGAGATTTATACCTAGTCGGTGGATTCGATCCGGAGTTTATGGATGAGGATATGAATAAACTGGTAGAAGCTGTTCATAACTCCGGAATACGTTGCATTCAAGGGAGCCTGATTGCAGATGTATCGTTGACAGACTCTATTTATTGGGGGGCAGGATGGTCTTGGGATGATACTCCCGAAGCCTTTCAGCCATATTTATCTCCGCTCATGTTAAACAGAGGATGCGTAAATGTAACAGTAATTCCCACATCGAAGGGAAGAAAGCCGAAAATAGAGGTTATACCAGAATCTGATTATTACACCGTTTGCAATTTAGCTCAGAGCTATGCTCCGCAATGTGGGAAACTGAAAGTTACCCGTAACTGGCTGGATAATGGTAATACGATTTGTGTAGATGGAAATGCTAATTACAGATGTACAAAGACACTGAATATGTATTCGTCAAAAGATTTTTTTCTGCATACATTTGCTTATCGTTTAAAAGAAACGGGTATTTCTATACAGTCAGTCCGGTATGGAATATGTCCGGATGAGGCAACTGGTATGTATACATTTTCACGACCGTTGGAACCTGTATTAAAACGTGCGTTGAAGAAAAGTGATAATCTGTCTGCCGAAGCAATGTTTTATCATCTGGCTATCAGTCGTTCTGGGAAAAAAAATGTAGGTTTTAAGGATGCGCAGGAAGTTATTCACTCCTTTATGAAGCATGAGATCGGGCGTAATCCCGATAATTACAGTATCGTAGATGGCAGTGGTGTATCACTTTACAATTATATCTCTCCTGATTTGATGATGGAGTATCTGAAATATGCTTATGCACATCCTGAGATTTTTCATACATTTTATGAGGCTCTTCCCGTTGCGGGAGTAGATGGGACACTGCATTATCGTATGAAGCAGGGAAAAGCATATCGGAATGTACGTGCCAAGACCGGTACTGTTACAGGGATAAGTTCGCTTGCCGGATATGTAAAAGCAGGAAATGGCGATATGCTTGCTTTTGTTATTATCAACCAGAATGTTTTACGAGGTAAGGAAGCTCGTGCGTTTCAAGATAAGATTTGCGAAATATTAGCACACTAATAAAAAGAAATTAGTATATTTGTGAACTTAGAAAATTAGAATAAATAAATCCGTGTTCGTAAACGGAAAAACAATTTGCTTTTTTAAGGTTGATATTAGTTATTAACAATATAAACACTAAAGAAAACTATGGTTAATTTTTCACTCGAAGGTAAAGTAGCTCTTGTAACAGGAGCTTCTTACGGTATCGGTTTTGCAATTGCAACAGGTTTTGCACAGGCTGGTGCAAAAATTGTATTCAACGACATCAAGCAGGAACTGGTAGACAAAGGTCTTGCAGCATATAAGGAACTGGGTATTGATGCTCGTGGTTATGTTTGTGATGTAACCAACGAAGAAGCTGTAAATGCTCTGGTTGCCCAGATTGAAAAGGAAGTAGGTGTTATCGATATTCTGGTAAACAATGCAGGTATCATCAAGCGTATTCCGATGTGTGAGATGTCAGCAGCCGAATTCCGTCAGGTAATCGATGTTGATTTGAATGCTCCGTTCATCGTATCAAAAGCTGTTATTCCTAGCATGATCAAGAAAGGTCACGGAAAGATTATCAACATCTGTTCAATGCTGAGTGAACTTGGCCGTGAAACAGTATCGGCTTATGCAGCAGCAAAAGGCGGCTTGAAGATGCTTACCCGCAACATCGCATCTGAATATGGTGAATTCAACATCCAGTGTAATGGTATCGGTCCGGGTTATATCGCTACTCCTCAGACCGCTCCTTTGCGTGAACGTCAGGCAGACGGTTCTCGTCATCCTTTCGATGCTTTCATTGTTGCCAAGACTCCTGCTGCACGCTGGGGAAATCCGGAAGACCTGATGGGACCGGCTATTTTCCTTGCTTCGGATGCTTCAAATTTCGTAAACGGTCATGTGCTTTACGTAGACGGTGGTATTCTGGCTTATATCGGAAAGCAGCCTAAATAATTTTAGCTCTTCCCGAGCGATATAAAAAAACTAGCTGAAGTTTTTCCTAAAACTTCAGCTAGTTTTTTTATTTTTTGTACGAATTTTCGGTCAAACTTCACGATGTTTTTTCCGACTTATGCGCTTTATCCAAAGGTAATATCCTGTAAGTGGTAAAATACCTCCTACGAACGCAGACAGAAAATATAGAATACGGGTTATGATACCTCCCCATTGTCCGGTATGGAATGAATATATGATTCCTTTCATCTTGCTGGATATAGGTTGTTCATTGGTATCATAGATTGTTATTTCTGTAATTTTTCCAGTATGAGCATCAAACAATGCTGTGTCACCTTTCCGTTTTCCTGTCTGAATGATTTGTGCATTATTTTTGTTTAACTGGATTGTGCCATAGCTGTTATACTTTGTTTGCAGTTCCGCAAGGGCAGTATCCCAGGCCAGATAGTTTGTTTGCTCTGCTCTCTTTCTTTTTTCTTTATTATTATGTCCTTCTCCATGTGCGGCAGTCTGCTGTGGCTGTTCGGTAGAAGCACCAAAGAGTGCATAAAATCCGGTACGATACCATCGGAACGACCACGTTAGTCCGGTAAGAGCCATGATTAGCAGAAAGATGGTTGCATAGAAACCTAATGATACATGACTGTCGTACCAGAAATGGAACCAGCCTTTGTTGCATGATAATTTAAGCCGGTTTTGCAGACTTTTGCGGCTACGGGGCCACCAGATTACTAAACCTGATATCAGAATAACCACCATGAGCAGGGTACTTATGCCTACAATGGTTTTTCCTGTTGACGGAGCTCCTTTCTGAGCAGGAGCATCCAGTAGCCAGCGATGCAATTTGCGGACAGTCTGGAAGAAAGAACTTCCTTCTACCCATCCGTTTATTTCTCCCGAATAGGGATTAATACTTAACTGGCGGCGTCCGGCATTTTTAAAGCTTACCATCCAGGCTTCTTCAGGATTTTGGGCTGTTTGCAGGCTGTTTACTTCCAGGGTATCACTTATTTGGTTGTTGATAAGTGCGACAATCTGCGAAGGTTTTAGCGGCGTAGCCCCTTCTGTATAGTCTACGGTATATAGATGAGGACTGACTGCACGGGTTATTTCCTTCTCGAATACCAGGAGTGCCCCTGTCAGGCAGACAATTGAAATAATCAGCCCGACAGGAACAGATATCCATAAGTGTATTTGTTTGAATAATTTTCTCATTGTTGTGTTTTAGAATGATTTTGGTGACAACATGCCTACAGCAGCAACTTCATCTGCTACGATACTTACACCTTTAGTTGCCGTTGCCGTTGTCGGATCAATTTTATACAGAGCCGGACTACTGCCATCGTTTGTTACTACAGGAATATAGGCTACTCCGTTTGTACAGAAAGGAGCTCCTAGCGACGTTATGCTACTTTGTTGTGGCATGCCGCTTGATACAGTTGTAAGTTTTCCCTCTTCGGCCTTGAAAATGGCAAGTTCGGTTACAACAGCATTTTTTCCGGTCATCATACCTGCAACTCCATCAGTGTACATTTGCAGAAGGAAGTAGTCTTGAGTAATATGCCAGCATCGGAACATTGGCTTTTTACTGCCCAGTTCTTCCAGATTATAGTAATAGCTTGAATCGAAAGTTGTTTCTCCTGCCTTGATACGCATTACTCCTGAAGGGAGTGTACCGGTAACTTTTTTCAGATCGCTGGAAGAAGTTGCTGTACGTCCATATCCTGGAGAGAAAACGTACAAGTCGCCGTTGTCGGCAGCCCAGATTGTCTGATAATATTGAGAACGGTTTCTTCCACAGGCAAATCCGATTTTGTCTGTTTCTACAATGGTCGGTGTTTCATCGAAGCTGCTTCCGTTGTAGATTGCGATGAATGCCTTATCTGGATATTGGGTAGACGGTATTTGTCCTGCCGTATACGAACCTGAACCGGTTCCTCCATCAGATTTGGCAACTAAGTCAGTGTCTGTTATTTTATCGGGATATGTATTGACACCGTAATGACTCATTCCCATCGGAATGACCGAGGTATAAAGTTTATTGTTTGCTTCTACAAATCCGGCGAAGCTGACAAACTCACCATTTCCGAGGAAGTCTTCTGCAATCTGTGTGCCTGTAGTTGTTTTACCATTTGTAGCGTTCAGATAATTGAACTGAATATATTTGGCATAATGTTCTCCGTCTGTTTCTTTGTTCCCGTCGTTGGTAGAGGCTGTTATGACATTGTTTCCCCAAATACCATATGTAGTAATTCGGTTAAAAGTGTAAGAGTTATATTCAACTGGTTTACCGGTAGACTGGCTCAATATATACGATGCACCGGTTCCAGCCTCTCCATTATTGTATTTTAAGCTGAACAGATAATCTGTTCCGTAAAATACCCAGTAAGATCCTCCGATAGTTTCAGTTCCACTTCCTATGGAGGTGACACTTCCTTCATCAAGCGATTCGGCTGTAATGAGATAAGTTGCATCACCGGTTTTTGCTGCAATTACATATTTATCAGTTTCGGTTACTGAACCTCCTGAATTTCCATTTGAATATTCATCGCTGCATGAACTGAACAGGCTGCTTGAGCAGACTGCTATTGCCAGGGCATGTGTAAAATACTTTTTTTGCATGTTCTTTTATGTTTTAGTTTTATTTATTTTCCGAAATTCACTCTTATTTTCCCATAAAAAGCTCGCCCTGCTTTTTGCAGGCTGAAATTATCATACAGTTTGGCATTAGTCAGATTCCGACATTCGAAAGAGAGATTGTAACGGCCTCCTTTCAAACTGTATCCGATACTGAGATTATGTGAAATCTGTTCAGGTACACGGATTTTGGTTGTCGGATCTCCCAGATTCTCCCAGTATAACGGAAATTCATGCTGGTAGTATCCGTCGTAACCCAATGTCAGTACATTCCCTTTGTCAAACAGATCATGCCAGGTAAACGAAGCATCGAAGTTAGCATACAAGTAAGGCTGGTTAGGTATACGCTGGCCATAAGTCAGACTTTCCTGCTGTGTACCTCCTGCACGGTATTTTTCTTCGTCGCGTGCATTCATGGAATTGAACGTTCCTCCAATGTTGAACCACCGTGAATAATTGTATCTCAGTAAGATATTATATCCTTTAGTTTTTACCCTGCCGTGATTTTCGTAATATCCGAAACTCATATTGCTTACTTGTGAAAGTCCTCGCTTGATATAGTCTTTCGTATCGCGGTAGATGAGGCTTCCTTCTACGTAAATGGCATGTTTGCCAATATGATAAGCATAACTCAGATTCAGGTTGAAGTTATCGCTTCTTTCTGGTTTCAGATCGGCTTTTCCTGCTTCCAAGTCTTCATCACCGAAAAGCTCTTCGGTTGTGGGAAGTCGGTATGCTTTTTCGTAGGATAATTTTGCTTGCAAGTCCTTTATGATAAAATACGTGCCGGCTACTCCATATCCTAATGAACTAAGGTGTTTCTTCAGGGTGGTATAGTTTCCTATTCCATCTGAATTTTGTGATACAGGACCTTCGTTGTACTGGTTATAGTATTTAGTGAAAGCCGAGATATTCCATTTATCGGAAGGCATGTACCGGTATGAGAGTCCGGTGATGTTCTTTCGTGTTTTTTTAGGAATACTGAAATCAGACAGCTTGGAGCTTCCCGAGATATACGAACGTGTAGTACGGTGAAAGGTACTGATTACATGGTTCAGGGTGAAAGTATGTGCTTCTCCTATACGGTAATTGGCTGTAAATGTTCCATTCCAGTTCGTATTTTTCGATTCATTATTCTGATGCGACTGTTCTCCCGGTGTACCGGTATATTTTTTATCTCCCAGCCAGTTGTATTTATAGGCTGCGGTATCAATGTTATGTGTGATGTTATGGTTGTAATTGGCTGTAGCCGAAATATCCAGTCCTTCGATGAGCAGGTTACGCTTACGGTATTCTACTGATGGAACGAACGAGTATCCTTTACGATGCTTTTGTCCGAATACGACATATTGATATACTCCTGTCTGGATTTCTTTATAGAAGTGAGAATAGTTGAAACTGAATACCAGACGGTCTGCCCAGGTTTTATCCATGACTCCTATTTTACCGATAACAGCTTCATTATGAAATGTATCGTTAAAACGTTTTACATGGTATATTTTATTTTTATCTGTACTCTCGGTAATACCGTCTTCACCAAACTCGGTAATGTAATTGTCGATATAATAATCATTGTCAGAATAATTCTGGAAAGCATTGATTTCATACATCAGTCCATTCTTGAATGTCTGACCGAAGTTTACATACGATTTATGTGTATTGAATGAACCATATGAATATGAGGCGTCAAAAAACCAGTTGCGACGTTTCTTGTTGGTTACAATGTTGATAACTCCTCCCAACGCATCTGTTCCGAAGCCTACAGGCACAACACCTTTGTATACTTCAATGCGTTCGGCAAAATTTACAGGAATATTGTTCAGATCGAAAGCTGTTCCTGCTCCTTCCTGGGGAACACCATCGATAAAGACTTTTACATGCTTACCACTGAATCCGTCCAGCATCAGCTGCATATCCGATCCTACACCACCCGATTCGCGAAGTTTCATTCCGGGAAGTTGGCTTAAGGCTTCACTTAGGCTTTTAGTTGAGTTATGAAGCTCTTTTGTATCGACTGCTACAGCATTGAAAGCTGATTTTTTTACACGGTTTACTCCGGTAGATGTTACTACCACTTCGTCCAGTTCTGTAACTGAAGGTTTTAGCACAACTGTTTGTTTATTACGCTCATTAGGTACGATTTCTATCGCTTTTTCGTATGTTTCAAAGCCTACGGCTGAAATAATCAGCGTATATTTTCCTGCCGGTGCGTGTAAATGGTAAATGCCTTGTTCGTTGGTAGTACATCCATACTGTGTACCTTTTAGATATACAGTAGCAAAATCGATAACGCTTTTATCGGTTGATACTACTTTACCTGACAGTAATGTGCGTGGTTGTGCAAAAAGAGAAGCAGAATAAATAACTGCTATTAAAATGAGTATGCCGTTTTTTATCATTAATTCTTTTTTCCTTAAAAATTATACCTGTTATACCTTTTAAAAACCATTTTATTCGATGGTGCAAAGTTATTCAGGCAGGAAAAAAGAATCAATCGCAAAAATTTGTTATTTGTCTGGCTGAAAATCTCAGATATAACTAAAACAGCAATACCTAAAAGTTGGTATTATGCTGTTTTTAGTCGAATACTTTAAACGTATACCCTTGTTCCAGCAGCCATTCTATAGACCGGGGAAGAGCATACTTCATGCGTGGTTCTGATTTAATTGAATCGTGGAAGGTGATAATGGAACCGTTGCGAACATAGCGTTTTACTATTTCGAATACTTGTGGTCCGTTTAAATGCTTGCTATAATCGCGGGTTACCAGATCCCACATTACGATGCGGTATTTTTTCTTTAATACCATGTATTGAAGCCATCGCATGTGTCCGTGTGGCGGACGGAATAAATCTGTGTGGAGATATTCGTTTGCCTTGTCTGTATTAGCGAGGTAATTTTTGCTGAGAAACTCAAATCCACGGATATGATTGAATGTATGATTTCCTATGCGGTGTCCGCGCTCTACTACCATACGAAATTCAGCGGGGTGTTTGCGTACATTATCACCGACCATGAAGAAAGTAGCTTTTATGCCATATTTGTCCAGCAAGTCGAGCACCCATGGGGTTATTTCGGGGATGGGGCCGTCATCGAATGTCAGATAAACCGATTTTTCATTTTTATCCATACGCCACATAGCGCTGGGGTATAGCATACGTAAGATTTGAGGAGGTTGTTCTATTAACATGAATCGATTAACTCTTTGTTAGTTAGCGATGAAAAAAGAAAATCACAGAGGAACAAGTTTATTCGGTTACAAGGTTTTGTTCCTCTGTGTTTTCTATATATTGATTATATGATAATCTTATTTGTTTTCCTGATGCGTTCCACCTACACGACTTTCAAGCAATTGGTATAATTGTTCAAACTTTTGTGCATAGTGGGCTGCCGATTCTGGTTCTTTGCCTGTTTTAGCATCTTTCAGATTCGATAAAGATTTACATACATCATCCAGAATGTAGAAATGACGCATGCATTCTTCATACGATCCGGCAAAACGGTCATTGTCAAGGCTCAGATACCAAGCTGCATATTCTACTGAGTTGTTTGCCAGCTGCTCAAGGATATTTTCAGCTTTCTGTGTTTGTCCCAACTGGATATAGTTGTCAGCCATTTCTTTAGAACTGCTGTATATATAGTCGTGACGTACAGTTGTACTTGGAATAACCTTTTCACAGTAATCTAGCACTTTCAGTGCTTTGTCTTTCTTGCCTTCCTTTATTAACTGGCTGGCAAGCTGAACAAACAAGCGGCGGTGAGTATCACACATACGGAGTACAGTTTCGTCTAGATAGATATCCGGATTGTCAATTCCTCCAAACTTGAACTTGTTCATCAGATTATCGTACATCTTCTCGCTGTCAATGCGGCGTCCCAGTTTGGCATTGTCAAACGGAGTAATACGATAGGCAAGACCTTCCTGCAAGAAATTGTTTGTCAGATTCAGGTGATTGTCTGCACCTACAGTAATAGCCATGTACATCGGGCGTTCCCAGTTTGTATTGGCAAGCATTTCCAGCATCATCAGTTCGCTCTTATATAACACACGCTTACCTTTGAGTGAAATGCTCATGTAGTCTGGTATAGAATCAGGAACCAGCATACCGGAACGTTTGATAGCCTCTTTGTCCAGTTTAATCACAAGACTGTCTGTTGGAATCATCTGTAAGCCTTCCTTCGGAGAGCGTACCCAGTATTTCAGGATATTTTTCAGTTCGTATGGATTATCTCCAAATTCCTTTTTAGCTTCTTCCGGATTTTGCTTATAATAATTATTGATGGTTTCCATAGCTTCCGGACGTACATATACAGCTTCGTTATGTCCCTGTACGTAATCTATACGTTCCCAGTTGATAGGAACTGAAGGTGATTCATAAGCCGGACGGCGCATCTGGTCGATGTACCAGTCTGTCTGCAGGTAACTGAGGTTACATACACGTACGTCTGTACGGAATCCTTCGGTTTCCTGATTGTACCAAAGCGGGAATGTATCGTTGTCACCATTTGTAAAGATAATCGGGTTTCCTTTATCTTGTACGGTACTCAGATAATTCTGTCCAAAGTCACGACATGTATAACGTCCGCTACGGTCGTGGTCGTCCCATGTCTGACTTACCATTTGTATAGGCACGAGCAGACAAACTACACTAGCTAATATAGCTGCCGGTTTTTCACTCATACGTTTATTCAGCCATTCGGCAATAGCAGCTACTCCCAATCCTATCCAGATAGCAAATGCATAGAATGAACCGGCGTATGCATAGTCACGTTCACGTGGTTGCTGAGGTGTCTGATTCAGATAAAGTACAATGGCAAGACCTGTCATAAAGAACAGGAAGAATACAACCCAGAACTGCTGGATTCCTTTTTCTCCCTTATATGCTTGCCAGAACAGACCGATAAGTCCGAGTATCAAAGGAAGACAATAGAATACGTTGTGCCCTTTGTTGTTTTTCAACTCAGAAGGCAGTAAACTCTGGTCGCCTACCAGGTACTTGTCAATGAACGATATACCTGTTATCCAGTTACCATGTTCTATTTCACCTTGTCCCTGTATATCATTTTGACGTCCGGCAAAATTCCACATGAAATAACGCCAGTACATATAGTTCAACTGATAAATAAAGAAGAACTTAATGTTATCCCATTGAGTAGGAATCTTCACCATTAGCATTTCTCCACATTGGTCGTAGGGTACTTGTCGTCCTTCTACTCCTCCCAACCAGTCTTCATAAGCTTTGGCATGATCAGGACTCCACATGCGTGGGAAAAGCATATTCTGAGCGTACTTGTATTCCGTTTTATTGCGTACAACTTCATAACTGTCTTTTTCATCCGGGCGTTCTTTTTCCTTACGCTGGTATACCGGAGCTCCTTCAGTCATGTCGTATGTACAGCCTCCGTCTACTTCCTTTAATGCTATTTTGGAAGCATAAGTCTGACCGTAGAACAATGGGCGTGTACCATATTGTTCACGTCCCAGATATTCTCCCAGTGTGAAGATATCTTCTGGAGAGTTCTGGTCCATAGGTGTATTTGCCGATGAACGGATTACGATGACTGCATATGAAGAATATCCTACAACAATCATCATCAGGCTTAATAGGAATGTATTTAGCGTACGAGCACTTACACGTAAATTCTCAGGCAGATCAGCAAACAGATAAAAAGCCAGTATTGCCAATACGATGATACCGATCAGCACACTGCTCCATCCGTGTCCGTAAAAAGGAATACCCACAAGTCCGACAGTTGTCAGGAATGAGATATTCATGAGTTTGCGGCTGCGAACGGTAAAGCTTTCGTATACTCCCCATATAATGCTGGCTGCCAATACTATGATATAGATAATCAAGCCAGTGTTGAAAGAGAATCCCAGACCGTTGACAAACAGCAGCTCGAACCATCCGCCTACCTTTACAATACCTGGAACAATACCGTATAATACTGCTGCTACAAGTACCATTGAACCTATGAGGGCAAGCAGACTGCCTTTGAGGTTAGCATTCGGATTTTTCTTGTAGTAATATACTAGTACAATAGCAGGAATACACAACAGATTCAACAAGTGAACTCCGATAGAGAGACCTGTCAGATAAGCTATCAGGATAAGCCACCGGTCGCTGTGAGCTTCATGTGCACGGTTTTCCCATTTCAGGATTAGCCAGAATACCAGAGCTGTGAACAAGCTGGAGTATGCATATACTTCACCTTCTACGGCACTGAACCAGAACGTATCACTCCATGTGTAAGCAAGAGCTCCTACAAGTCCTGATCCCATGATAGCAATCAGGCGTCCTGTCGTCATGTCTTCTTCACGCGGGCATATTAGCTTTTTTGCCAGATGAGTAATGCTCCAGAACAAGAACAATATACATGCAGCACTCATCAGTGCACTCATAATGTTCACCATTCGAGCTACTTGCGACGGATCGCTTGTAAACTGACTGAAAAGATTTGCTGTAAGCATGAAGAAAGGTGCGCCAGGGGGATGACCAACTTCCAGTTTATATCCTGTTGTTATAAATTCGGGACAATCCCAAAAACTGGCGGTCGGCTCTATGGTAGAGCAATAAGTAAAAGCTGCAATCACAAATGCCAGCCATCCAACCAGATTGTTAATCTTATTGTACTGTTTCATGTGAGTTGTTTTATTTCTCATTAAAGTTCATTGTCCGCAAAGATAGTGATAATCTTTTTTTTCATAACAGATTACACCGATTTTCATGGTTTTTAGCATATTGATTTAAAAGAATATGGTATCGGCTTCGTTGCCAGCTTTCATACCCTTTGCATAGATCGTCATACTTTTTTATTGAATCAGTCGTGGTGATGGCATTTCAGCACCCGGTGAGGTAAATCACCATGTCCTAATAATTCGATCGGACAGCCAAAGTGTTCTTCCAGCCATTCTGCGGGGATTTCAGTATCAGGATGGTAATCTAGCGTACCATTGACACAAGCTATCGATTTTACATTTTGCAATACGGTACCGATGTCATGACTTACCAAAATGATAGCACGTTCTTTATTGATTTCTTCAAGGAGTGAATAAAGTTTTGCTTCGAAACGTTTGTCGATATAAGTATTTGGTTCATCCAGTATTACGACTTGAGGATCAGAAACTAATGCTCGGCCTAATAGTGCACGTTGCAACTGTCCGCCACTTAGTTCCCCGATGGCTCTCTTTTCAAGTCCTTCCAGTCCCATACGGGCTATAACATTTTTTACTTGTTCGTGCTGTTGTGCTGTAAAAGAGCGCAATAATGCTTTTTGTCTGTTTAGTCCAGACAGTACCACATCATATACAGATATAGGAAATTTTTTGTCGATAGAACTGTATTGTGGCAGATATCCCATGCTGATTTCCTGAACTTCTTTTCCTTCATGGTAAAACCGAATATCCCCCGAAATGGGATGTAACAATCCCAAAATGATTTTTATTAGTGTTGTTTTTCCTCCTCCATTCGGTCCGATTACTCCAAGAAAATCTTTCTCGTACACAGTCAGATTAATATCTTCCAGTACTTTTTTGCGCTCGTATGCTGCGCAGATATGATTTAACTGTATAATGGATTGTTTAGTCATAAGTTTATTCGCTTAATGCTTTGGCAACAGCTATCATTTCTTCACTCCATTTGTAGCTTAAAGGGTTAATGGAAACAATTTTTACACCTGCTTCCCGGGCAATGATCTCTGCATTGCGGCTGTCAAACTCTTTCTGCACAAAGACTACCCGAACGTGTCTTTCTTTACACCGTCGGATAAGTGCCTGTAAATGTGCGGGTGAAGGTTCTTTTCCTCCTTCTTCTATACTGATTTGCTCTAACCCGTAATCGCGTGCAAAATATGAAAGTGCAGGATGGTAGATAAGAAAAGCACATGTTGTATTCTGTAAGTAAGCCCGGATTTCGCGGTCTGTGCGTTCTATCTCTGATTCTAGTTTTGCAAGGTTTTCTTTGTAATAAGAAATATTTGCTGAATCTAGTTTACAGAGAGTATGAAAGATGTTTTCGGCTATGATATAGGCATTTTGAGTAGAATTCCATACATGCGGTTCTACTCCTCCGGAATGTGAATGATTTCCGTGGTGGACTTCGTCTTCCCGTATCAGTTCGATACCTTCCGACATATCAAAGAATTTAACTTCCGGAGCATTGCTTTGTAATTTTTCAGCCCAAGCTTGTTCGAATCCAATGTAACCGATACGCAGGAAGGCACAACTTTTGTTTAAAGTGACCAGTTGTTGTGGGGTAGGGTCGTATGTCTCTGGATTGCTTCCTTCGGGAACCATACTGATTACCTGAAATTTATCTCCTGCTATAATTTCCGTAAAATAACGGAGTGGCTCAATGCTTACCGTTAGGGTCATTGGCTGAGACTTTTGTTGTTGACTGCCACATGCAGCCAGCAACAAAAGGTTTAAAAGAAGAATGATATATTTTTTCATAAAATTCTGCCACTAATTGGATTTGGGCAAAGATACAAAAAAATCTTATTTGTCGGGTCTATTGTTGAGTGTGTCAGGATTCTCCTTGTATTGGGTTGGAGTAATGCCTGTATATTTTTTGAACGCAGTGCTGAAGTACCTGCTTGTAGAGAATCCTGTATGTTCGGCAATTTCAGTCATATTCAGTTCTGTTTGCCGGAGCAGTTCCATTGCTTTTTCTATGCGTAGTTTATTTACGTATTCATTGGCTCCCATACCAGTCAAAGCTTTGAGTCGGTTATATAATGATGCTCTGCTGATACCTAATTCCTGACTGATAAGATCTACATTTAGTCCTTCATTTTCCATATTTTCTATGATAACCTTATTCAGTTTAAAGATAAAGGTATCGTCTGCTGATGTAGCTGGTTTTTCTGTATCAGAAATAACGGAATGAGTGTATTTTAACTTGATTTGTTCACGCAAATAAAGTCTGTTTCGCACGTTTTCCAACAAGGAGTTTATTTCAAAAGGTTTTTCCATGTAAGCATCGGCTCCAGTTTTATATCCATCCAGGTGACTTTGCTCATCAGTGCGTGCTGTTAGCAATATGACTTGGATGTGATTGATATTCATGTCTTCCTTAATCTTACGGCATAATTCATAACCGTTCATTTCAGGCATCATGATATCACTAATGACAATATCAGGAATCTCTTTGAGGATAATTTGAAGAGCTTCTTTTCCGTTTGAAGCGATATAAAGATTCTTAAAACTATCTTTCAAAGTCTCAATAATCATTTGTCGTATGTTTTCATTATCATCAACAAACAAACAAGAGTAGTTTTTGGTATCTATTGGATTTTGAATTGGTGTACACTCGTCATTTTCTGAAGCTGTTGTAAGGATATTTAGGTATTCACGAGGGGGACAAACTTCTGATAATTGCGGATGTATAGGTAATTCATACCAAAAACATGCACCCTTTTCAGCATTGTTGTATGCTCCTATTTTTCCTTTATGCATTTCTACCAATATTTTTGAATAAGAAAGTCCGATTCCACTTCCATATTTTTCATTTTCTCCCTGATAAAAACGTGTAAAAAGCTTATTGGTATCTACACCTTGTAGTCCGGGACCTTGATCGATAACAGAAATACGCACTGACTGTTTATCATTACTCATTTCCGTACGTAAGATAATTGTGCTACCTTCAGGGCTATGTTTGAAAGCATTGACAATCAAATTTGTAATTATAATAATGTGGCGCTCTTGGTCAAAGCTGATATCTCCTATTTCAGAAGACAGTTCATAAGCAATCGTTACATGTTTTTCTTCTTCTTCGTACTTGAAATCTTCAGCAATATCTTTAATCCATTCATTAAGTGAAAATGTCTGCAAAGTAAGTTTACTCTGTGACATTTCCATTTTCCTCAAGTTTAATACCATATTCAGCAACTCTTTCATCCGTTTAGACTGTTTAAGAATACTTCTGAGTGTTGGATATATAGGATTATCTTGTGGTAATGTTTTCATGAGTTGATTAAGCGGAGTATAAATTAATGTCAAAGGAGTACGTAGTTCGTGATTGATATTTATTAAAAAACGTACTTTTTCTTCATAAATTTTTTGTTTATGTGCTTGTAAATCAGCTTGCATACGTTCTTCTTTACGACGAAGCAAGTAAATAATGGCCGCAATAAGTAATGATGCAGCTACTAATATCCATAAAAGATTGAACCACCATGTCTGATACCATACAGGCGGGATGCTGATAGTGATGATTTTTTGTGGTGTGGTCCATGAGCCATCTTTGGTGCTACAAGAGGCAGAAACATGATAAACTCCTGGTGTCAGTGAACGTAAAATCAATTCTGGGCGTTTTGTATCAGTGATGGACTCTTCTTGTCCGTCGATATACCATCGATATATCTTTTTCCTAAAGATATTATTCTCATATGCCATAACTTTTATTGTAACCATTTTGTTGTCGAAGGAAAGGTTCAGGGTATTATTATCTTCCTTGTCGATTTCAGAAAGGTAACTTTGATTGTTGCTGATAATATCTGTTAATTTGATGACAGGAGGAGTTGGTATATTGATTGTATTTATCTGTCCGTCAATATATAGCATTCCATTGATTCCACCCATATAAATATCTCCTTGTGGTGAAACCCATATAGCTTTCTTAAGAAATTCATTATCTTCGGCTCCGTCCGATTGATCCAGGGAAATGAGTTTGTTTTCTTTGTCAAGCCATACGAATAGCTCCTCATTGGTTCCTGTCCATATTCGCTGGTGGTGATCACAAATGAGTGTTGTTATGTTTTTTAGTTGTGGAGCATCTATTTGTGTTTGTATTTGTGTCTGTGGATCATATCGGAAAATTTTATCTGCAAATCCTATCCAGAAAATGCCTTGTGCGTCTTTTGAAACGCATTCTATGTAATTTTTTTGTGTAGAAATATAAATTACTTCTATTTTATTAGTTTGATGGTCAATAGCATAAATGTGTTTTAAATCGTATAAATAGGTTTTCTGGCTATCGAATCCAATAGGTATAGCTTGTCCTTCGATAGAAGTCTGATTATCACTTAATTGTTGTATTCTTCCTGTGTTTAGATAATATCTGTGTATTTTAGATGAAAGAAGTAATACGGACTCGGTTTCGTCTTGATACAAATTGATTCCTTTTCTTCCATATAGTGCTATTTGATTGATAACGGTGCCGTCTTCTTTGAAAGGTCGTATTTGTCCTGTATGTTTATTAAAGAAAAATACTCCTTTTGAAAATAGAGATATGAGAAGTTCTTGTTGGGAGTATCTACATAATGATACAACTTTTTCTCCATATGTAGCAGGATAGTGCACAAATTGCTTAGTCTTTGGATTGAAACGGTTTACTCCTCCTCCGTCTGTTCCTATCCAAATTTCGTCGGAGCCTGGTTCTTGAAAAAAGCTAAGTATCGCTTTTTCACTCAGTCCATTGGTATATCCAAGTGGAACATCAGAATATGAACGTACAATGGAGTGGCGGATATTGATTAGTCCGCCTTTAACACTCCCTGCCCATGTGTCTTCTTGTCCATCACGTTGAAATAGACATTGTATAGAGTTGATGGGTAAAGAGTTTTTGTCACCTGGTAAATGCTTTAATATTGTTACAGAATCTGTTTGAGGATGAATAATGTTAATCCCTCCTCCATCTGTTCCTGCCCATATTTTTCCTTTGTGTTCACTTAGGCAAAGAATAACATTATGGCTCAGCTTCCGATTTTCGGTATTATAGGTAGCATGAATGTTTCCTTGTCTATCAAAACAGGTTATACCTCGATTATAAGAGGTAGCCCATATATTTTCATCGTGATCAATCAACACATGAGTTATTTCTCTTTCATTGGGTAACGGAGAAGGTCTTCTTTCTCCATTACGGGTATCAACTAAAGTTATACCTTGCCATTGGCTGATGCAAAGTAGGGTATGAGTATCCCATGGCATCATTTCGCAAATTAAAAATGGGGAAGGAGTTTTTATCTGCAATAATGTTTTTACTTGTTTTTCATTATAAGTATATTGGTAAAGCTTATCTTGACCGGTTAATAAGATTTTTCCTGGTAATTTACAGAGTGCTGTAGCTTTTAATGCTTTTCCATTTTCATCTAAAACAGGAATAAAACGATCCGTATCAGGTTGATAATGTACAGTTCCATTATTTGTTAGAATCCAAAGAGTATGTAAACTGTCTTCTTCTATTTGATAAATTTCATTCCCTGGTAATGAATAAGGATTTGTATTATCATGGAAATAGCTTTTTAGTTCGTAGCCGTTGAACTTTCCCAATCCTTGTTTGCTGCTTATCCATACAAATCCGTTTTCCTCCGTATAAATATGTTGAATATAAGGAGGAAAACCTTCTGAAATAGACATTTGTTTATATAAAAACTCGTCTGCTTGTATTCTAGCTGCTATTAACAAAAAGAGTATTGAGTAAAAGAGTTGTTTACTGTGAACTTTCATAGTGTTTGCAAAAAAACTTTAGTATACAAAAGTACTAAAATTAGTGGGACCTAAACAAAAGTTTGTGTAAAATCCCCCCATAAAACATTTCTCTATTACAATGTTGAATCATGTTTATGTTGTCTGAGGCTTCCATTATTGTCTAAAATTTGTTCAATTTTGACTATTTTGCCTGTTTTCTTATAGGTAAATAAAGGTTTATTGATTTTTTGAAATAAATTATTGATTTTAAAACATGGAAGCAGGTTTAATCTCTCATCTTTGCAGCAATTAAAAAATAGAGTTAGCAAAACCGCGGTATTAAAAACATTTATTAACTTTAAAACTATGAAACAAATACGATTTAAGGTACATTCTATTTGTGTCTTTTTGATGTTCTTGTTAATGATTCCGTTTGGAGCTTTTGCTCAACAAGGAATGGTGACAGGACAAGTTGTTGACGAAAAAGGTGAAAGTGTAATTGGTGCTACTGTACAAATAAAAGGAACTTCAGATGGTACTATTACTGATTTTGATGGTAATTTTTCTTTGAAAGCAAAAGTGGGTAATACACTTGTTGTTTCTTATGTGGGTTATTCTACTCAGGAAGTAAAGATATCTAAGCAGACAGGCAATCGCATTGTTTTAAAAGAAGATGCAGAAGTTCTTGACGAAGTTGTTGTCGTTGGTTATGGTACAGCTCGTAAAGGTGACTTGACCGGTGCTTTGACCACGATGAAACCTGATGCTAATGATGCAGCAAAAGCAACTTCTCTTGATAATCTTTTGTCAGGTAAGGTTGCCGGACTGGTTGTTAGCTCTTCTTCAGCAATGGCAGGTTCAGCTTCTTCTATTACAATTCGTGGAGCAAGTTCTTTGCGTGGTGATAACCAGCCGTTGTATGTTATCGATAATGTACCACAAGCATCTGCCGGTGAGTTTGCCTCTTCAGGAATTAGCGGTGACTTCCAGATCAATCAGGATCCCTTAGCTTCATTAAACCCTTCTGATATTGAAGATATTACTATTTTGAAAGATGCATCTTCTACAGCTATTTATGGTTCTCGTGGTGCGAATGGTGTTATTTTGATTACAACAAAGAAAGGTAAACAAGGTAAAGCTAAAGTAAATGTATCAGCTAACTTTACCATAGCTGAACCTTCTAAACTTTTGGAAATGACCAATTTGTATGAGCATGCAGCTTATATTAATTCACGTGTGTCAAATGGTCAATACCCATTTTATGTGGTAGGTGATGAGGTTAGATATGTATTCAATGATGCTTTGGCTAATTATGATCCTAATAATCCTGCAACTTATCATATTATCAATTACCGTAACTGGCAGAAAGAAATTTATACATCTGCTTTCTCTCAGAATTATTCTTTGTCTGTTAGTGGTGGCACAGATAAAACTACTTATTATATCTCAGCTAATTTTAAAGATATAAATGGTACAGTCAAGCAAACAGGTTTGAAACAAGGAGATTTGCGTGCCAATATCGGTATGGATTTATCAAAGAGCGTACATTTGAATATGACATTGAGCGGTTCTTTACGTCAAAATAACATGATGGCTGGTGGTAGTACATTAGGAGGTTCTACAACAGCTATTTCTCGTACAGCTCTCGATTATGCACCATTTGAAATGCCGGATGGAGACCCTTCATTCAGCTCTGAAAATAAAACTACTATATTTAGCTGGTTGAATGATTATGAAGATATAGCAAATGACAAGACATTTAATGCTTCAATGGATTTGTCATGGAATATTATGAAAGGCTTACGCTATAACTTGCGTGTAGGTGGAAATTTGAATATAAACGACCGTAAGCGCTGGTATGGTTTACAGCTGTATCAAGGAATGAATAACAATGGTTATTTAGCATTGACAGACTTAAATAAGAGTAATGTTTCTATTGAAAATGTATTAAACTATAATACAAAATTAGGATCTGTTGCTACTTTAGATGCTACAGTTGGTGTTACTTACGATGATTATAACTTCTTGAATGAAAATACCAATGGTAGTCAGTTCACAATGTTCGATTTAAGAGAGAACGGGCTTCACATGGCTGGTAATGTGCAACATTTGGCTCCGATTCAGAAAGATTATCAATTGTTGTCTTATCTTGGTCGTATCAACTTAACATTCTTAGATAAATATTTGATTACAGCTTCTCTGCGTGCCGATGGTTCTAGTAAGTTTGGTAAAGGAAACCGTTGGGGATATTTCCCTTCAGCTTCTGTTGCATGGCGTATGGAGCAAGAGGAATTCCTGAAAGAAGTAGATTGGTTGAATCAGTTGAAAGTTCGTGTAAGCTATGGTGTAACTGGTAACCAAAGTATTGATCCATATTCTACATTCTCAATGTACGGCTCAGACGGTAACTATCATTATGGTAATGGAAATGGAGAACAAGAGTCTGTATTACAGATTACTAATTTGCCTAATGATGGTTTAACTTGGGAGAAAACAGCTTCTTGGAATGCTGGTCTTGATTTTAGCTTGTTGCGTTCACGCTTGAGTGGTACATTCGATTTCTATGTAAAACGAACTAATGACTTGCTTATTTCACGTTCTCTTCCAGGATCTGCTGGATTTGGATCTACTTATTATAATCAAGGTTCGTTAGATAATAAAGGTGTAGAATTCTCTTTGACTGCTCAGGTAATTGATACTAAAGATTGGAAATGGAGCATTACTGGTAATATTGGAAAGAATAAGAGTAAAATTGTAAATCTTGGTTTGTTGCCAACAGATTTTGGATGTTTGGGTGAACGTATCGGTTATTATGGTAACTCATTGGGTGACCATTTTGGTGTAGGACATGTGTTCTTGCAGGGTGAAGCTCCGGGATTATTCTTGGGATATGTTACACAAGGTATTGTACAGCCAGAAGATATTACAGATCAAGGTGTGAAGTTTATTAAAGACGATGGAACTATCGGATATTATAAAGATGTAAATGGAAGTATTCCTGCTGCTGGTGATATCAAGTTTGTTGATAAAGATGGAAATGGTTCAGTTAATACTTCAGACCGAGATATCATAGGTAATCCAAATCCTGGATTTACATATGGTTTCCAGACATCTTTGTCATGGAAAGGACTGACTCTGAGTGCTGCATTTAATGGTGTACAAGACCGCGATGTTATTAATGTAAACAACCGTTACATCAATACTCCGGGACAAAAAGCTGGTACTGTATCAAAGAAAGCTTTTGAAGGTATGTGGACACCTGAAAACCATTCAAACCTTTATCCTTCTTCTAATTTTATTGTACAGAACATGGTAATGGACCGTTATGTAGAAGATGCTAGTTACTTGAGATGTTCTGATATAACATTAAATTATGCACTTCCTACAGCATGGATGAAGAAAATCGGTTTCCAGAATACATCAATTTTTGCTTCTGTAAAGAATGCGTTTGTCATCACAGATTATAGTGGATATGATCCTGAAGTAAATAGTTTTGCATTTGATGGATTACGTCCAGGCGTAGATATGAGTTCTTATCCTACTCCTCGCCAGTTTGTATTTGGATTGAACGTGACATTCTAATAATTGCATTTTAATAAAGTATATATTATGAAACTATATAAATATTTGATATTATCAATTGTAGCGGCTTCCAGCTTTTCTTCTTGTTTGGATGAAGAACCGTTATATTCACAGAATAATACTGTGGTCTTTTCTTCTGACTCTGGTGCAGAATTAGCTTTGTTGGGATGTTATGCCTATATGACTTCTACATCTGCTTACGGCCAGCATTTTCAGGAAATACCAGTTAGTGGTGCAGGATTTTCCTGGTCACAACGTAATGGTAGTGATGGTATTGTGAGTTTACAATCTTTATCAAGTGATGGATTGATTTCTACAACTTGGAACGGAATGTATAAAGTGATCTCTGAAACTAATGCTTTTCTGGAGAATTTGGATGCAAGTGGTCTGAGTGCTGAGACTAAAAATCAGTTTGGAGGAGAAGCAAAATTTCTTCGTGCATTGGCTTATTATAATCTTGTATCGCTTTGGGGAGATGTGCCCTTGAAAACAGTGGCTTCTACTTCAGAAGGTATTTCAATGCCTCGTACTCCGAAAGAACAAGTGTTGGGTCAGGTTGTACAGGATTTGAATGATGCTTTGACTATTAAGGAAACTTCTGATGCTGGGCGTATTAATTCTTGGGCAGTAAAAGCTTTCTTGGGAAAGGTTTACTATAAAATGGCAAAGCTTGGTATAAATACCAATGAGAATTTGAAAAATGCAAAAGATATGTTCGATGCTGTTTATAATAAGCATGTATACGAATTGGAAAAGAACTTTGCCGATTTGTTTGGTGACTGGGTAACGACTTCGAAAGAATCTATTTTCCAGTTGAACTTTGCTTTGAATTCTCCTTCTTGTTTCAATCGTGCCAGCAACCGTTTTTCGCCTACAGGTTCAACACCGGGTGTATGCTGGAGTACATACCGTGCAACAAAAGCTGCTTATGATATGCACCAGGGAACTTATCCGGGTGATCCACGTATAGCTGCTACATTCTTGACTGTACATAGAGACCGTGGCGGAAATAATAAGCCAGAACCTAAAGCTCAGGTAGGTGATCAACCATCTGCAAATGATTCGGTATATTATTATCCTTATTTTACTTATACAGTTCAGACAGGTAAAAAAATGGTGAATGGAAAGGAAGTGGCTGTATATGATTCTATTTATAAAAATGGAAAAGCTGTTGCTGTAAAACAGTATGTAGGTCGATTGCCTTATGAGAAGTTTAAAGATCCAACAAATCCTGATTTAAATTATTTGAATAATTTAAATGAAGAAGATGGTAAGACTCCACAAGAAAAAGCATATATCAAAGCTTTGAAGGGTATACAGAAAAAATATGCGGAGAGCGGTAATCAGAATGCATGGCCTGCACATATGAAACTGTATGATGCCAATCAGCAGGGAACTTCTTCTCATAAGAACTTAATGGTATATCGTTATGCTGAGATGCTATTGCTTATGGCAGATGTGTATAATGAACTTGATAATACTTCGAAAGCTATTGAATTGGTAGAAGAAGTATTGAAACGTGCACGTGAGTCTGCTGGAGGTAATGGAGTTGAACCTAAAGCATGGTCTAAGCAGTTGACTAAAGAGGAAGTCAGTGAAAAGATTTATTTCGAGTTCTTATTTGAGTTGGATGGAGAACCCTCTATGTATGAATTGCTTCGCGTAAAAGGAACAGAATATTTGAAGAAAGCTTTGCGGTATCATAATAATCATGAATTAACTAAAGTTTCAGATGCATATTATAAGAGTGCTGCTCAAAAATGGACCGATCGACTTTATAATGAAGGAAATCTGACCGAAGACTTCTTGAAGAAGAATTTACTGTTGCCAATTCCTGATACAGAAAGAGATGCCAACCCAGGTATTACAGATAATAATTTTGGCTATTGATAAAATAGCTCATTTTTAGAATTTGTTTATACAGATTTCTGAAAGCCTGCATAATTACATTTTCATTATGATTCTTATGTAATTGTGCAGGCTTATTTAATAAGATTTTGGACCTATATAGATTTTTATTCGAATGTTCTGGAATCTGTTAGCATATATATTGACTTCATATATTATATAGATCATATGAAAAACCTGAATTTATTTTATTCGATGGCCGGATTGAGTGCTTTGGCCGCAACGCTTCCTTCCTGCCAACAGAATAAGTCGGAAGCAAATAAACCTTATAACATTGTTTATATCATGACTGATGATCATACGGCTCAGATGATGAGTTGCTATGACACTCGGTACATAGAAACGCCTAACTTGGACCGTATTGCTGCCGATGGAGTACGTTTTACGAATAGTTTTGTCGCAAATTCGTTGAGTGGTCCGAGTCGCGCTTGTATGATTACGGGTAAGCATTCGTGTGGAAATAAGTTTTATGATAATACGACTTGTGTCTTTGATAGTGCTCAACAGACGTTTCCTAAATTGCTTCAGATGGCAGGTTATCAAACAGCTTTAATTGGTAAATGGCATTTGGAAAGTCTGCCTAGCGGGTTTGATTATTGGGAAATATTGCCTGGACAGGGTGATTATTATAATCCGGATTTTATAACTCAGAATAATGATACCATTCAGAAACATGGGTATATAACTAATCTGATAACGGATGACGCAATAGATTGGATGGAAAATAAGCGTGATAGAAATAAACCTTTCTGTCTGATGATTCATCATAAAGCGATTCACCGAAATTGGATGGCAGACACATGTAATCTGGCATTGTATGAAGACAAAACTTTCCCACTTCCAGAAACATTCTTTGATGATTATGAAGGTCGTCCGGCTGCTGCAGCCCAAGAAATGAGTATCGTAAAAGATATGGATATGATTTACGATCTTAAAATGCTACGTCCGGATAAAGACTCAAGGCTGAAAACACTGTATGAGTCGTTCTTAGGTCGTATGGATAAGGAGCAGAGAGCTGCATGGGATAAATTCTACGGCCCGATTATTGAAGATTTCTATCAGAAAAAGCCTCAGGGAAAAGAACTGGCAAATTGGAAATTTCAACGCTATATGCGTGACTATATGAAAACAGTTAAATCATTAGATGATAATGTTGGTCGCGTTCTAGACTATTTAAAAGAAAAAGGCCTGTTAGATAACACACTGGTAGTCTATACTTCTGATCAAGGATTTTATATGGGTGAACATGGATGGTTTGACAAACGTTTCATGTATGAAGAATCTATGCATACCCCTTTAATTATGCGTTTGCCGAAAGGATTTGATCGTAGAGGAGATATTACAGAAATGGTTCAGAATATTGATTATGCACCTACATTCCTGGAGTTGGCGGGAGTAGAAGTACCTGAAGATATGCATGGAATTTCGTTATTGCCTTTGTTGAAAGGGGGGCATCCTACTGACTGGCGTACGGCATTGTATTATCATTTTTATGAATATCCGGCAGAGCATATGGTAAAACGCCATTATGGAATTCGTACGAATAAGTATAAGTTGATCCATTTTTATAATGACATAGATGAATGGGAACTTTATGATTTACAGAAAGACCCCAATGAGTTGCATAATTTGTATGGTCAAAGTGAATACGATTCGATTGTAAACAATTTGAAGAAACAAATGCTGGAGTTACAGGAAGAATATAATGACCCTGTACGTTTTTCTCCAGACCGTGATAAACAATAATAAGAATAATAATATGATGATGAACATATATTTTCAATCGAAGAGATGGATGGTGGCTTGTATGGCAACTTTAATATTAAGTTTGTCTGGCTGTCATTCTTTACAACAATCTGAGGATGCAACTATTATACCTCAGCCTTTGTCTGTAGAAAAAGGAAACGGTTCTTTTTCCTTTAGTGAAAAGACTGTAATAGCAGTAGCTGATAATGAACAACGTATCATTGCTGAAAATTTTGCTTCTTTGTTTACTAAACCGGCGGGATTTACTCCTAAGGTTGAAATGGTGAAAGATGGTGATATTGTTTTTGCTATTGATAAATCGATGAAATCAGATGCTTATGAGCTACATATTACTTCTGATAAAGTAAGTATAAAAGCTGCCGATGCAAAAGGCTTCTTTTATGCTTTGCAAAATATTCGTTTAATGCTTCCGCCTACAATAGAAGGACAAGAACAGGTTGAAAATGCCTGGAAAGTACCGGCTGTAGTTATTAAAGATGAGCCTCGTTTTGACTATCGAGGCTTTATGTTGGATGTATCTCGTTATTTCTTGCCTAAGGAAGATGTCATTCGGATGATAGATTGTATCTCTATGTTAAAAATAAATCGCTTACATTTACATCTTACAGATGATAATGGATGGCGTCTGGAGATAAAGAAATATCCTCGTCTGACTGAAGTGGGAGCCTGGAAGGTTGATCGTCAGAATCTTCCTTTTCCTGATAGAAGAAATCCTAAGAAGGGAGAACCTGCTACCGTCGGTGGGTTTTATACTCAGGAAGATATGAAGGAAATAATCCGTTATGCTGCAGAACGTCAGATAGAAATTATTCCGGAAATAGATATACCTGCTCATTCAAATGCAGCTTTAGCTTCTTATCCGGAATATGCTTGTCCGGTGGTGAAAGACTTTATTGGAGTACTGCCTGGTCTTGGTGGAAAGAATGCAGAAATAATTTTTTGTGCCGGAAATGACAAGACATTTGATTTTTTACAAGGTGTTCTTGATGAAGTTATAGCATTGTTCCCTTCTCGATATATTAATTTAGGAGGAGATGAAGCGACTAAGACAAACTGGAAAAAATGTCCTTTGTGTCAGTCACGTATTCATAAAGAACATTTGGCGGATGAAGAAGCTTTACAAGGATATTTCATGTCGCGTATAGGAGATTATGTCCGCAGCAAAGGTAAGCAGATTATGGGATGGGATGAATTGACCAATAGTAAATTGCCTGAAGAATCAATCATCTTAGGCTGGCAAGGCTATGGTAAGGCTGCCTTAAAGGCTGCGGAACAGGGACATCGATTTATTATGGCTCCTGCACGTGTTGCTTATCTGATCAGGTATCAGGGACCACAATGGTTTGAGCCTGTTACTTATTTTGGAAATAATACATTAAAAGACTTGTTTAATTATGAACCTGTACAGAGTGACTGGAAACCGGAGTATGAATCATTACTGATGGGAGTGCAGGCCTGTATGTGGACTGAGTTTTGTAATGTTCCTGAAGATGTATTTTATATGACTTTCCCAAGATTAGCTGCTTTGGCAGAGATAGCATGGGTTCAAAAAGGAAAGAAAGATTGGAATGAATTCCTGAAAGGTGTAGATAATTTTAATAAGCATTTGGAACAGAAAGGAATTATTTATGCACGCTCTATGTATAACATTCAACATGAGGTAACATCTGAGGAGTCTGGCAAGTTAAAGGTGAAACTAGAGTGTGAACGTCCTGATGTGGAAATACGTTATACTTTAGATGGTACAGAACCAGTGGAAACATCTGCTTTGTATGATTCTGCATTTGTTGTTGATAGAGATGCTGAGATAAAAGCAGCTACTTTTGTTAAGGGTATACAGATGGGGAAAACGCTTAATTTGCCTATTCATTGGAATATGGCTACTGCTAAGCCAATAATCGGTGCTTCAAAAGAGATGGGAATATTAGTTAATGGATTACGTGGTAGTCTGAAGCAATCCGATTTTGAATGGTATACAGGAGGATTATCAAAGCCTATTTCTTTTGTTGTTGATTTATTGAAACCGCAACAGATAAAACGTGTTACTGTTGGTTGTATTACTAATTATGGAATGGCTGTGCATAAGCCACGGATGATTAAAATTGAAGCATCTGACGATAATAAAACGTTTAAGGAAGTAGGTAGATTAACATTTACCGATAATGAAATCTTTAAAGAAGGAAATTTTATTGAAGATTTATCAGTTGAAACAGATGATATTATCGGACATTATGTTAAATTTACGCTAGAAACTCCTGGTAATTGTCCAAATGACCATGTGCGTCCGGGACAAGCTTCTCGAGTTTATATTGACGAGGTAATAATTGAGTAATAATTTTAAATAAGGACTGTATGAATAGAATACACCAGTTTCTTGTTACTTGTTCATTGCTTGCTCTTTCTGTTGGAGGGCAAGCTCAACAGGACGCCTCTTATTTTGTGAAACATTTACAATTTTCTGGAAACGAAAGTGTAGACCAGAAAGCTGCAATGGCCGCTCGTTTAGTTCCTTCTCCCCAACAACTTGCTTGGCAGCAAATGGAACTGACTGCATTTTTACATTTTGGGATTAATACATTTACCGGAAGAGAATGGGGGGATGGAACGGAAGATCCAGCTTTGTTTAATCCGACTGATTTAGATGCTGAGCAATGGGTACGTACGTTGAAAAAATGTGGCTTCAAGATGGTTTTGCTTACAGCGAAACATCATGATGGTTTTTGTTTGTGGCCTACAAAGACGACTTCTCATTCAGTTGCTTCCTCGCCTTGGAAAAATGGTAAAGGAGATGTTGTGCGTGAACTTCGTGATGCATGTACTAAATATGGAATGAAATTTGGAGTTTATTTGTCACCGTGGGATCGCAATGCCTCTTGTTATGGTAATTCTCCAGAGTACAACAAATTCTTTATTGAACAATTAACCGAATTGCTGACCAATTATGGTGAAGTAAATGAGGTGTGGTTCGATGGTGCAAACGGAGAAGGCCCTAATGGCAAGAAGCAGATATACGACTGGGATGCTTTTTATAAGACAATTCAACGTTTACAGCCTAAAGCTGTAATGGCTATTATGGGAGATGATGTACGCTGGGTTGGTAATGAAAAAGGTATTGGCCGTGAAACAGAGTGGAGTGCAACTGTGCTTACTCCGGGAATTTATTCTCGTGCAGAAGATAATAATAAACGTTTGGGAGTTTACGGAAAAGCAAAGGATTTGGGTAGTCGCTCGATGTTGAAGGATGCTACCGAATTATTTTGGTATCCTTCCGAAGTTGATGTGTCTATTCGTCCGGGATGGTTCTGGCACGAAGAAGAAAATACAAAAGTAAAAAGCCTGAAACAGCTTTCAGATATCTATTTTCAATCTGTAGGTTATAATTCTGTTTTATTGCTGAATATACCTCCTGACCGTCGCGGCTTGATAAACGAAGCAGATGTTGAACGTCTGAAAGAATTTGCAGATTATCGTCGAAAAGTTTTTTCTGATAATAAAGTTTCGGATGGAAATATTTACTGGACAGCTTTACCTGGAGAATCCCGCTCTTATACAGTACGTCCTGGAGAACCGGTAAATGTTGTTCAATTGCAGGAAGATATTTCAAAAGGACAGCGTGTAGAAAAGTTTTTGGTTGAGGCTTTTAGTGAAGGAAGATGGCAGACCTTAGGTGAAGGTACAACTATAGGTTATAAACGTATGCTCCGTTTTCCAGAAGTAATGGCTGACTCGCTCCGTTTACGTATTGATGGTTCTCGTCTTTCTGCAAATATCATGAGTGTTTCTGCTTATTATGCTCCTTCTTTGGAAAATGATCAGAAATTTACAGATTGGAATACGGTTTCTCGTGATACGTGGAAAAAAGTGTCTTCCTCTCCTTTTGTAGTAGATTTGGGTCGTACAATTCGTTTGAAAGCTTTTACTTATGCTCCTTTAAATGAAGAAGCGAAGCCAACTATGGCTTATCGGTATAAGTTCTCTGTCAGTTTGAATGGCACGGATTGGAAAGAGATAATCTCACAAGGAGAATTTAGTAATATTATGCATAATCCTTTGCCTCAGACTGTAACGCTTCCGTCTGTTGTAACAGCACGTTATGTCAAGCTTGAAGCAACAACTCCAGAAGCATCTTCTGCTATCGTTGAAATGGAAGAATTTGGAGTAACTTCTGTTGCTGATAAAGATGATGAAACAAAAGTTTATCCCAATCCGGATGAAGCGTTGAAACTGAAACCGGGTGATTCTCATCCAATGCTGAAGGGATGGAGTTTCTATACGGCTCATGAGTTTTTAGATAAGAATACGAAAAAGGGACTTCCTTTAGGTTTTCTGGAACATAAGACAACGAACATGAGTAAATCTGCTAATGTCAATAATGCAAAATGTTCTAAAGTAGAAAATGGTGTATTGCATATGTGGTCGGTAGAGGAACCTGATTCAATTGACAATGGTTTTGGAAAGAAAGTGAAGTTTTCGCATGCTGGTTATCGGTCTGTTGTGTCAGGTAAGCAAGCATGGTGCAATTTTACTGAAAATATGAGAATTGAAATCCGTTTCAAACGGGTAGCAGCAGAAGGATTTAATGATGCTCTCTGGTTTATGGGGAATAAGGGACCATGGCCTAAGAATGGAGAAATTGATTTGCTAGAGAATCCTAAAAAGAAAATAAATCAACGTGCTCATTTCACTCTTCATTCAGAAAATCATTATGCTGGAGTTGTAGGAGGAGAAGGTAGTGTTACTTCTACAATTGATTTAGCAGATATGAGCCAGTGGAATATTTATTGGTTGGAATGGTATCCTGATAGAATTATAGGAGGGGTGAATGGTAAAGCTTATTTTGAACATAAAAAAGGAGATAATGGTAATACGGACTGGCCTTGGAGTGATCCTGCGGGATTTTATGTAATATTTAGTACAGGTTTATCTGTTAACCCCAATGCTTGGCCAGGTGCTGTTAATCCTGCAGCATGGGATAAACAGAATCCTCCATCTATGTACATAGACTGGATACGTGTTTATGTAAATGATAACTATGCAGGAAAGAAAGCCCCTAAAGTAAGATATTATTAATAAAATTTGCGAGTTATGCGGAATATACTTATTTGTTTGATATATGTATGGGTAAGTGCTGTTTGTACAGCACATGCTCAAGTTGGCTTTGCTCGGAATAAATTGTACAATATTGTACCTGTAAATTATTCTGGTAAGGCTGTAGGATATGATCCTGATAGCAAAAGGGTGGTTTTGAGTGTTAGCAATGATGCTGATAAATTGCAGCAATGGAGTGTCACTAATTTATCTGGTAGTTTCCGTTTTATAAATCCTTTTGAGAATAAAGCAATTCATGCTACAGGGGATAATACATTGGGAATAACAGAAAACAATGGCTCAGATGAATCTCAGTTATGGATTATAAAGAAGAGTGGCAAGTTCTTGCAGATATATCCTTCTAATAGCCCTGATTTGATATTGGCTTGCCAACAGAATGGGCGGTTGGTTTTAGTTGATAAGGTAAAGTTTCTGAATAATCCAGAAACGTATTTTTATATTAATGTTAGTAAAGTAGCAATGCCTGCGGAAGCTGCTTCTGGTACATTAGAACGTCCTAAGGTTTATTGGGAAGACGAGACTATGTTTGCAGAAAATAAAGAGCTGGGTTGTGCAACTTACATTCCTTATATAACCGAGAAAGAAATGCTGGCTGATAAAGATTTTTATCGTACACCATGGTTGTATAGCCAGAGTTCTTCGTTTAAATTGTTGAATGGCAACTGGTATTTTCATTTTGTATCAGAACCTTCTCAACGTCCGGAATCATTCTATAAAGAAGATTATGATGTATCGAGTTGGGAGACTATTCCGGTTCCTTCAAATTGGGAAATGCAAGGTTATGACCGTCCTATTTACGCGAATGTAGAGTATCCTCATTCCAATACACCTCCTTATATTGATGCTCGAAAGGGATTCAATGATGGTGGAGCTAATTATGGAATTAATCCGGTGGGTTCCTATGTGCGTTTCTTTGATTTGCCTGCTGGATGGGAAAAACAGCGTACATTTATCCATTTTAGTGGTATATATAGTGCTGCATTTGTATATCTGAACGGAGAATATGTCGGTTATACACAAGGATCGAATAATGTGGCAGAGTTTGATTTAAGCAAATATCTGCGCACAGGAAAAAATCGTTTGGCTGTTCAAGTATTTCGCTGGAGCGACGGTTCGTATCTTGAATGTCAGGACATGTTCCGTATGAGTGGTATTTTCCGGGATGTTTATTTGTATAATGTTCCACGAGTAAGTGTACGTGACCATTATATTACTTCTAAGTTAGATGCAGCTTCAGAATATACCAGTGGCGAAATGTCTGTTAATTTGATGCTTGATAACCGTGATCGGATGAAAGGGGTGAAGAATCTGATTGTAAAATTATTCGATCCAGATGGAAGACTGGTAGCAGAAACAGAGCAACAGGTTAATTATTCAGATAAGAAAGAAACTGTATATTCAAAAGCTACGTTCAAGCTGAAGAATCTTGTAACATGGACAGCTGAAACTCCTAACTTGTATACGGTTCATATTATCCAGCGAAATGGGGATAATGATGAAATGGTCTTTTCTACCAAGTATGGTTTTCGTAATATAGAACTGAAGGGTACAGTGGTATATATTAATGGACAACGAATATTTTTCAAGGGAACTAATCGACATGACACACATCCGGTTTATGGTCGGGCTGTTACTGTAGAATCAATGTTGCGTGATGTGACACTGATGAAACAGAATAATATTAATACTATCCGTACTTCTCATTATCCGAATGATGCGAAAATGTATGCTATGTTCGATTATTTCGGACTTTATACAATGGATGAGGCTGATTTGGAAGACCATGCTAATCAGTCGATCAGTGATATGCCTTCTTGGATACCTGCTTTTGTTGATCGTATTGACCGTATGGTACTTAGAGATCGCAATCATCCAAGTGTAATTTTTTGGAGCTTGGGTAATGAAGCTGGAGGAGGAAGTAATTTCCAGGCTTGTTATGATGCTGCCAAACGATTGGATAACCGCCCCATACACTATGAGGGTACACGCGATGGAAAAGAGTATGGTGGAAATCGTTTTAGTGACTTGTATTCGAAGATGTATCCGGGTATGAAATGGATGAATACATATGTAAGCTCATTGAATAAACCGATGTTTATTTGTGAGTATGCTCATGCTATGGGTAATGCTATTGGAAATTTAAAAGAATACTGGGAAAGCATTGAAGGAAGCTCGGCTACTATTGGTGGAGCTATTTGGGACTGGGTAGATCAGGCTATTTATGAACCTCATGAAATGAAAAAAGGTATTTATCGTCTGCATACAGGGTATGATTTTCCAGGTCCTCATCAGGGTAACTTCTGTTCGAATGGAATAATTCCGGCAACTCGTGAAGAATCGCCTAAGTTGAAAGAAGTAAAAGCTGTATATCAGTATGTACATTTTGCTGATAAGGGAGTTGATGTAAAAAGAAATGAGGCTAAAGTGTTGCTGAAAAATACATATGATTTCCTTTCACTTGATAAATTCTATTTGCGGTGGCAAGTTGTAAAAGACGGTTTTCGTATGCAACCAGATAGCATGATGCTTCCAGCTGTAATGCCTGATGATTCACTGTTGGTGACATTGAATCTAAAAGGTATTAATTTAAAGAAGGCTATAAAGAATGGTGAGGAAGTCATGCTTGATTTGTATGTATGTCGTACAGATGCTGAAACTTGGGCTGGTGCTGGGCATGAGGTTGCAAAACAGCAATATGAATTGTCTGCACGAAAGGAATTACCTGAGTTAAAGAGCTTACATGGAAAGAAACAGAAGTTGGCTGTTTCTGACAATGAAAACTTATTGACGGTCAAAAATGCTTATATAGAAGCCTCTTTCGATAAGACAACGGGGCAATTGGTTACATTAGTTATGAACGGCCAGCAGGTTGTCAGTCAGGGAGGAGGATTTGTATACGATAATCATCGTTGGATTGAGAATGATAAATTTACTGAAACGGCTAATGGACTGTCGGAAAAAGGAACATGTACGGTGACCGAAGAGAAAGGCAATATTATTGTTACCACTAACCGTGAAGGTAGTTTATGTAGTACGGATATCGTATATACATTTACTCAAACGGGAGTCATGGATATGGAGGTTGTTTTCCGTCCGCATACAGCTGATTTACGTCGTTGCGGCTTGGTGGCAAACATCGACTCAACATTGAGCAATATCGATTATTATGCATATGGTCCATGGGAAAATTATAACGATAGAAAAGACGGTTGTATGGTAGGTCGTTATACGACAACAGTGGAGGATATGGAAGTTCCTTATATGAAACCTCAGTCTATGGGAAATCGTGAAGGCCTTCGTGAACTGACTTTATATAATAAAGAAGGTAAAGGTGTGAAAATTCAGACTGAAGGTAATGTAGCGTTTTCTGTTCTGCGATATACAGATAAAGATTTGATGGAAGGACAACATGCTTGGGAGTTAGAGAAACGTCCGTATATTGTGCTTCATCTAGATGCTGTACAGCGTGGAGTAGGGAATGCTAGTTGTGGGCAGGATGTAGATACATTACCTGCTTATCGTGTTCCACAACAAGAAATGAAGTATAAATTACGTTTCTTTACTTGTTCTCTGAATAATTAAGTCATATTAATCAGAAGTCAAAGCTGATATCTAAGAAGTTTAATATTGATGAAGACATTCTTATAGTCAGTTTAGACTTCTGATTTTTATTTATATCTTAGTATTAATAGAAACTATATTGAAGGTAGTTTCGTAGATAATTTGTTAGCCTATGAAAAAATTATTATCATTTTTAGTTGTGCTTTCATGCGTTCTCGGTATAAAAGCAGCAGATACAGTCTTTATAAAGAATCCTCAAATACCAATTCTGATAGAGCGGCATGATAATGTTTTATGTTACATGCGTATTAATGCGCACGAGGCAAAGGTCTTGGATAATGTTTCTGTGACATTTGGGCAAGATGTACCTTTAGAGCAGATTAAATCAGTAAAACTATACTATGGAGGTACTGAAGCTATTCAGGACGGAGGAAAGAACCGTTTTGCTCCTGTAGAATATATTTCTGCTCATGCGCCGGGTAAGACCTTGTCTGTCAATCCGTCATATGCTATTAAGAAATCTGAAATTGTTCCCCAAAAGAATTCTGTATTGTTGACTGGAAATCAGAATTTATATCCGGGAGTAAATTTCTTTTGGGTCAGTATAGAAATGAAGCCAGAAGCATCGTTGCTTACAAAAATCACTGCTGAAGTGACGGGGGTAACAGCAGATGGTCAGTCGTTACCAGTTAAATGTGTATCAGCACCGAATGTTATACGTCGTTTGGGAGTAGGTGTGCGTCATGCCGGAGATGATGGTGCAGCAGCTTTTCGTATCCCAGGTCTGGTGACAACCAATAAAGGTACATTGTTAGGTGTATACGATGTGCGTTATAACAGTAGTGTGGATTTGCAGGAACATATTGATATCGGTTTGAGCCGAAGTATTGACGGTGGAAAGACTTGGGAAAAAATGCGTCTGCCTCTAGCTTTTGGAGAATACGGTGGGCTGCCAGCAGCTCAGAATGGTGTGGGAGATCCCTCAATTTTGGTTGATACAAAAACAAATACAATCTGGATTGTTGCGGCATGGACACACGGAATGGGTAATCAGCGTGCATGGTGGAGCTCACAGCAAGGTATGGATGTAAATCATACGGCTCAGCTTGTTTTAGTAAAAAGTACAGATGATGGAAAAACCTGGTCTGAGCCGATTAATATAACCGAACAAGTAAAACACCCTGAATGGTATTTTTTGTTGCAAGGTCCGGGTAGAGGTATTACTATGGAGGATGGTACATTGGTATTTCCTATTCAATATATAGGTAAAGACCGGATTCCTAATGCTGGTATTATGTATAGTAAGGATAGAGGAGAAACATGGACCATTCATAATCATGCACGTACAAATACTACGGAAGCTCAGGTTGCTGAAGTTGTTCCTGGAACACTGATGTTGAATATGAGAGATAATCGTGGAGGAAGCCGTGCTGTTTATACAACTTCTGATTTGGGCATGACGTGGAAAGAACATGAGTCATCACGTACAGCATTGCCTGAGCCTGTTTGTATGGCAAGTCTTATCAGTGTGAAAGCAGCGGACAATATTTTAGGTAAGGATATATTGATTTTTTCGAACCCGAATACAACCAATGCTCGTAAAAATATTACTATAAAAATAAGCCTTGATGGTGGAAATACGTGGGCACATCAGTTGCTTTTAGACGAAGGTGAGAACTGGGGTTATTCGTGTCTTACGATGGTAGATAAAGAAACGATTGGCATTCTTTATGAAAGTAGTGTTGCACATATGACTTTCCAATGTATCAAGCTAAAGGATATCGTGCAGTAAGTAAAAAATATATGTATTTATTAATATAAGAATTTCCCTTCGTATTTCATGGAAACGTGAATACGAAGGGAAATCTTTTATTTTGAAGCTCTCAATATTTCTCGTTTTCCACCTGGAGGGCCTGGAAGACGTTCTACTGTAAATCCCGCAGTTTGTAGCATTCGGCGTATTACTCCTTTAGCACAGTATGTTGTGAGAATACCACCAGAATTTAGAGAAGCATATAAGGTGTTGAATAGTTCCTGGCTCCACATTTCCGGTTGTTTTTCTGGGGCAAAAGCGTCAAAGTAGATGAGGTCAAATGCTCCTTGGAATTTATAGTTCGTAAAATCTCCTTCTACTTTATGTAAAGTAAAGTAAGGTGTTAAGCTTATATCTGTATTCCATGCTGAATTATGCAGTGCATAGAAGTCGTTACTACGTTCCGGGCAGATCTGTTCTGGATAGGCAAGTTGATGTACAATATCATTACTTACAGGGTAGCGTTCTATTGTTGTATAGTGAACTTGACGTTTTGAATTTTCAGCTTCCAACAGAGTGAGAAATGCATTGAGCCCGGTTCCGAAACCGATTTCCAGTATTCGCAGTGTAGAGGAGGGATGATGTTTCATTCCCATGTTGATAAATATATGTTCAGACTCCGTCAAAGCCCCTTTTACGGAATGATAATGTTCGTTTAGTTCAGGTACGAAAAGTGTATAACTTCCATCTGCAGTTTGTTCTAGTTCTATCATAAATTAAAATTGATATAATAATTATTTTAGAAAAGGCTGATAATACCAAGAGTTGCTGCTACTAATATAGCGTAACGAGCCAGCTTACCGATACTCATCGAAACAGTAACAATCCCAATATGAGCTCTCATCAATCCTAGTACAATTAAAATAGCATCTCCTACTACAGGCAAAAAAGAGAATAATGCCATCCATGCTCCCCTTCCATGTATAAATCGGGTAGCACGTTCCATTTGTTTCGGAGTTACTCCAAGGTATTTTTCTATCCATTCCATTTTTCCAAGATGGCCTATCCAATAGCAGGTAAGTCCACCTAAAACGTTGCCTGCTGTTGTGGCAATGGTAGACCATACAGGGTCGAGCCCTAAGCCAACACAAGCAAGTAGGACTGCTTCAGAACTGAATGGTAAAATTGTTCCGGCAAGAAAAGCAGACAAGAACATACCAAAATATCCCCAGTCGGTCAGAAGTTGAAGAAATATATCCATAAATTAAATAAGCACAATGCAAACCAGATAACAAGAACCGTAATAAAAGTTATTCGGGTAAATTTACTGAAAGTAAGTGAAAATAAATGTCCTCCCATAAATACCATTGGAATAATAGCTAAGGGAAGTAATGCTTTAATATGAGATGGTTGTAAAACCATAAGAATATTTATCCATACTCCCATGGATAGTATCACTTGTAATAAAATACGAGTTTGTACTTTGTCTTTATATGCAAATCGTAAATAAGGAATACTAAATGCAATCCATAATATTGTGATAACTCCCCATAAAGTATAATAGCTGAAATGTATGGATGCATAATTTATTTGATCAAACTGTAGAATATGCGAAATTACATTGTAGAATTCTTCGGTTTGATCCGTATACAAATCATATCCCAGCAGAAGCCAGTAAGGTAATGTAAAGCCAATGATTCCGGCAAAAAAGGTTTTTCCTTCAAGCGAACGAAGGTTAATCATATGAATATATAGTAGCGGAGTAATCCAAGCTATACAAGGAAGAATAAGGCTACTTAACCCCATCCACAAAAAAGCATGGAATATGGCGGTCGAAGCATGGGGAGATTCATAGCTTTGAAACAGTGAATATAGCATACAAAGAAAGAATACTGGAAGTAATAGTGTAACATCCCATGTATGCAAGAAAGGTGTTGCCGCATAAAACAGAAGAAAAAAAGAAGCAGGAAGCGTCGTACGTGTACGTATCAGTGCAAACTTCGTATCCGTCTCCAGTAGCAGGTAAGTAGTAAGGCTGAATATTAATAACGAGCCAATATTTGCCCATAAATGTGGAGTCGATATGACCCATAGAATAAGTGTTAAAGTACTTACAACTGGAAGTGTGGCACGTCCTGTCGCAACTTCGTATTGAAATCTGTTTCTGGTCTGGATCATGTGACGGATATTGATGACAAAAGAAATGTCACCACAGCTACACTCATTTACTCTTTAAACAGAATAATTGGTGTAGCTGTGGTGATGAATTGAAATATTATAAGTCGAAACCGATATCAGAACGGAAATATTTCTTTTCGAATGAAATTTTTCCGGCATTGGTAAAGGATTGTTTCAATGCTTCTTCCTTGTTGGTACCGTATGAGCTGACAGCTATCACACGACCTCCGGATGTGACAACCTGATTATCTTTCAATGCTGTTCCGGCATGGAATACGATGCTGCCTCCTGCTTTAGCTTCTTCGATTCCTGTTATAGGGAATCCTTTTTCATATGCTTCTGGATAACCGCCAGATACCAGCATAACGCATACTGCAGAACGTGAATCTATTTCAAGTGTCTTTTCATTGAGGTTTCCTGCCGCTACTCCTTCAAACAGTTCCACAAGGTCACTCTTAATGCGCAGCATGACACTTTCAGTTTCAGGGTCACCCATACGGACATTGTATTCAATAACCATCGGTTCACCTTTTACGTTAATCAAACCGAAGAAGATAAATCCTTTATAATCGATGCCTTCAGCTGCCAGGCCTTCTACTGTCGGACGAATAATGCGTTCGTCTACTTTCTTCATCCAAGCTTCGTCTGCAAACGGTACTGGCGAAACAGAACCCATACCTCCGGTATTCAGACCTTTATCGCCCTCGCCGATACGTTTGTAATCTTTTGCTTCAGGTAAGATTTTATAGTTCTTTCCGTCAGTCAAAACGAAAACAGAACATTCGATACCACTCAAAAACTCCTCGATAACAACGGTTGCCGATGCATTACCGAACATACCGCCGAGCATTTCTTTCAGTTCTTTTTTTGCTTCCTCTAGAGTCGGAAGAATCAGTACACCTTTTCCAGCACACAAACCGTCAGCTTTCAATACATACGGAGCTTGTAATGTTTCAAGGAAAGCAAGACCTTCTTCTAAATTGGCAGACGTAATGCTTTTATATCCAGCTGTCGGGATGTGATGACGTTGCATGAATCCTTTAGCGAATTCTTTACTTCCTTCGAGTACGGCACCTGCTTTTGACGGACCGATTACTGGAATATTGGCCAATGCAGCATCGTTCTTAAAGAAGTCGTAGACACCTTTTACCAATGGATCTTCAGGGCCTACTACTACCATGTTGATACCATTTGCTACAACAAATTCTTTGATAGCTTCGAAATCGTCTGCTTTTATTGCTACATTTTCACCAACTTCACGTGTTCCGGCATTACCTGGAGCGATGTATAGTTTTTCTATTTTCGGACTTTGGGCAATTTTCCATGCTAGTGCATGCTCACGTCCACCTGAACCTAACAGTAACAGTTTCATATGTTTACAGTATTATGATTTGTTTCTTTATTTTATTTCAAATGATCAAGAAAATAACGGGTGATGTGTTCGTGCAAGTGTACGCGGTCGCGCCCCATCATGTTGTGACCGTCTTCCGGATAGATGAAGAAATCTGGATGAGTTCCAGCATCAATACAAGCACGTAAAAAACTGATGCTGTGTTGCGGTACACAGGTAGGATCCATTCCACCGATAATTACTTCTAGACGACCTTTCAAGTTACCAGCCTTTAAGCGAAGGTTTGATTCCTTATATCCTTCAGGATTAGCTTGTGGAGTATCCATGTATCTTTCTCCATACATAACTTCGTAGAATTGCCAATCGATAACCGGACCACCAGCTACTCCTACCTTGAAGATATCCGGATAAGTCAGCATAAGATTAGTTGTCATGAATCCCCCGAAGCTCCATCCATGAACACCGATTTTGTCTGCATCAACATATGGAAGTGATTGCAGGAACTTGGCTCCTTGTACTTGGTCTTTCATTTCTTCTGTACCAAGATGGCGGAAGGTACAATTTTCGAACTTAATACCGCGATTATCACTTCCACGGTTGTCAACAGTAAGCATTACATAACCTTGTTGTGCCATGTAAAGATCCCATCCACGTGCATCATAAAAACGGGTATTATGTATCATTTGTGCATGTGGACCTCCGTATACGTAAATAATAGCCGGATATTTTTTGTTCGGATCGAAATTAACAGGCTTAATTAAGCGGTAATACAAATCTGTTTCTCCATCGGCTGCTTTAATTGTTCCTACAGTAATTTCCGGTAAATTGTAGTTTTCCTTCAGTGGGTCGGTTGCTGTAAACAGAGTTGTACCTTTTTTCCCGGTAGTAGGAAGAATACTGATTTCACGTGGAACATTGTTCGAAGTGAAGTAATCGATAAGATAGGTTCCACTGGCTGATAATTTGGCCTGGTGAGTACCATCTTCCATACCGATCAGTGTACGTTTCCCATTTTTTACGTTCAGACTGAATATATTAGTCTGTAAAGGAGATATTTCCGTACTTGCAATTATGATTCCTTTACGAGAAGCATTGAATCCTAAAACATCTTGAACCAACCAATTGCCTTCGGTCAATGGGATTGTTTTCAGATATTCACAATATTGGTCTTCACTATCCTTTCCAGTTTTCCATTCACCTTTCAGTTTGGTTTTTGTATCCATAAGATACAAATGGTTGAAGCCGTCTCGCTGTGTCTGATAAATAAACTGGCTGTCATCCCAAGGTAAGAATATCAGAGGATGCTGAGGCTCTACGTAACGAGTATGTTTCTCTTCATAAAGTACTCCTATCTTTTGTCCGCTTACGGCATCATATTGAACCAGTTGTGCATGATTCTGGTCGCGGTTCAGTTCGATAACGAATACACTCTTTTCGTCAGGGCCCCAACTGATGTTAGTAAAATAACGGTCAGTAGGATCACCGGCTTGTAAATAAATTGTCTTGCCATCTTTTACATTGTATATTCCGACAGTTACTTTATGGCTTGTCATACCAGCCATTGGGTATTTGTCAGGAACAAGTTCGGCAATGCGTGCTGTAGTATTTACCTGTGGATAATCAGTTACCATACTTTGGTCCATACGGTAGAAAGCTAAGTAAGTACCTTTCGGACTCCAGAAAGTACCTTTCATGATACCAAACTCATTACGGTGTACAGCTTGGCCATATACGACATCCTTTTCCTGCTGTTGGTTCCCTGTAACTTTTGGGTTAACCATGCTGCTGAAATCCCCTTCATGTGCTACATACAGGTCATTCCCGATAGTATATGCCATGTAGCCATTTTCTTTACAGAAATCGAAGTTTGTCGGACCTTCTCCCTGCAGGTTAAATAGATTGACTATTTTCTTTTTGCTGAAGTCATACCATATCATGTACTTTTGTCCGGGAGTACGGTCGTCATACTGGGTAAAAGTAATCACATTACGGTCACCCCAAGGAAGTGAAGCAGCCATCAGTGTACGAAGTGGTTTGATATGACCTGTAAGTTTGTAAGGCATTTTGCCATTTTTCAGCGCTTCATTTACCTCTTCCAGTGTGACGAGTATACTTTCTTTTCCGCTTTTAGTATCTATTTTTTTGATGTTCTCTATATCTGTACGGACACATATATCACCCCACCATTGTAGTCCGGGCATGCTTTTCGGCACAAGATTAAAATAATTATCTCCACCCGGTATTACATCATTGAGGGTGAATGTCTTTTTCTCTTGGGCAGATGAAATTGTTGCTATCATACAGAATAGAGCTATTATTTGAAATATACGCTTCATTTTCAGTGGATATACGTTACTTATTCATTTTCTGTATTTTCTTCGTTTGCACGACGACGGTGCATATAACGAGGTGCGGGTGCCTGCTTAGGGCGTCCGTCATCAGTAGAAGGACGTGAAGGACGATTTTCGCGAGAAAAGTTTTTCTTATCGTTTTCCTTACGTTCTGTTCGGAAACTTGTTTTTTTATCTCCTTTATATTCTACTTTTTCTGCACGCTTCCGTGGACGGGTTTCGTTTCCTTCCCGCTTAGGCTTAAATTCTTTGTCACTGTTTTCACTACGGAAGGTTTTGTATTTTCCATCGAAAATCTGATATTTCCGGAACTGACATTCCAGTGAACCATTAAACAAAGGAACTTTGACTGAGGGCTTTAGTCCAATTTGGTCGAAACATTCGTCACGGTAGCTTAATATCCAGGCATCATTGCCGCTGAATGCATGTTTCAGGCGTTCTCCAATCATTTGGTATAGGCCTAGCAGATCATCAGAAGATATTCGTTCTCCATAAGGTGGATTAGTCACAATGATACTCTTTTCTTTAGGCTGTTCAAATTGCTGGAACGGTTGGATTTTTAGAATGACATCCTTGCTTACTCCTGCTGCTTTTACATTGTGCACAGCAATTTCGTTGGCTTTCGGATTGTTGTCATATCCGTAAATTTTATGGTTAAATTCACGTTCATTAGAATCATCATTATAGATTGAATCGAATAAATCCTGGTCGAAGTCACGCCACTTTTCAAAGCCAAACTCTTTACGGAATACTCCCGGAGCAATATTGCGTGCGATGAGTGCTGCTTCAATAGGAATTGTTCCAGAGCCACACATCGGGTCTATTAAGTCACATTCGCCTCTCCATCCAGTCATCAGAATCATTCCGGCAGCCAACACCTCGTTTAAGGGAGCTTCTACTTGTTCCTGACGGTAGCCACGGCGATGAAGTGATTCACCCGAACTGTCGAGTGAAAGTGTACAACGGTCTTCTGCAACATGGATGTTAATAGCCAGATCCGGATTGCTAATACGTACAGATGGACGATTGCCTGTTTTTTCACGGAAATAATCGACAATAGCATCTTTTACCTTATAAGCAACAAACTTCGAATGGCGGAATTCATTGGAGAATACTACCGCATCAACAGCAAAGCTGCTCATATTATCCAAATAGTCTTCCCAAGAGATACTTTTAACAGCTTCATACACTTCGTCTGCTGTTTTTGCAGTAAAATGTTTGATTGGTTTTAAGATACGAATAGCTGTGCGCAAGCAAAAATTAGCACGATACATCATTGCTTTGTCACCGGTAAAAGAAACCATGCGGCGTCCGATTTCAATATTTCCGGCTCCCAACTCGGTGAGTTCTTGTGCCAGCACTTCTTCCAGTCCCTGGAAGGTCTTGGCGATAAGCTCGAATTCTTGATTCATTTTAACTAAATTACGTAATTTCAATTAATTGTGCAAAAATATGAATTTTCGCTTAGCTAGTCAACTGTTTGATAAGGTTTAAATACATTTTGTTGTAAAGAAAGTCAACTTTGATATTTTTATTATGTAATATCTTGCTTTCGTGAAAAATATTACTGCTGCTTGCTTTACGCTCAAGGAAGTTGATTTTTATTTTGAAGAAAAATGTATCTTTGCCAAAACCTGAATTGAAAATAATAAGAAATGTACTTCAGAATGAAAATTACTATGAGAATACATGCTCTATGTTTTATACTGGGAATAATCTTGTCTGCAACGTCTATAAGAGCTGAAGAAGAAAGACTATGGCAACTGCATGCTGTTGATATTCAAGCTCCATATGCTTCTGCTCCTATGGCAAACGGATGCATAGGTATTCTTCCTCAAAAAGAACCTTTCGCTGTAGAGCATGTTATGTTGAATCATGTATTCGATGCTGCATCTCCCCATGTTGTTAGTCGAGTAATGAGAGGAATTAATCCGTTTTGTCTTTCTATGAAAATAGACAATAAAAAAGTTGATACTTCAAATATCTCTGACTGGCAACAAACGATAGATATGCGCCGTGCTGTACATCAAACAAGTTTCCATACCTTAGAAAAAGCAGATGTTTCTTATGAGTTGTGTGCTTTACGCAATTTGCCTTATGCCGGTTTAATTCGTGTGACTGTTCAGGCATGTAAGGATATGTTGTTGGAAGTCCGTTCAGGAATGGGTATTCCAGACGATTATTCGCAATCTTCAATTCGGTATCGTGAAATGGAAGCTGATGGAAATCGTATGTACATGCTTGAATCGGATGCAACTTCTCGGCTCGGATACCGTCGGGTAGCTTCTACTTCTTCTTTTCTTTTCAATGGCGAACAGATAAAGCCTATATATGATGAAGCTACTCGGGAATTGTTTTTTTCGATTCAGCTAAAAAAGGGAGAAACATTTTGTTTTTCTTTAGTGGGAAGCGTATGTTCATCGCGTGATTTTTTTGATCCTTATAATGAAGCAGAGCGACAGGTAATTTATGCATTGCATGAAGGAGAAGAAGCATTGATGCAGGCACATTATCGTCTTTGGGATGAACTATGGCAAAGTGATATACGTATTGAAGGAGATGACAATGCACAGCGTATCGTAAGATTTGCCTTATTTAATTTATATTCCTCTTGCCGTGGAGGTAGTCGCTTAAGCATTCCTCCTATGGGATTATCGTTGCAGGGATATAATGGACATATCTTTTGGGATACAGAATTGTGGATGTATCCTCCTATGCTTCTGTTGAATCAGGATATAGCCCGGTCGATGCTTGATTATCGCTTTGACCGTCTTCCTGCTGCTCGTAAAAAGGCATTGGCATATGGTTATCGGGGAGCAATGTTCCCGTGGGAGAGTGATGATTCTGGTGAAGAAGCTACGCCTACTCATGCATTGACCGGTCCGTTTGAACATCATATTACAGCCGACATAGGAATTGCCTGCTGGAATTATTATTGTGTAACTCGTGATGTGCGTTGGCTGCAACGTGAAGGTTATCCGTTGCTCAAAGAAATTGCAGACTTTTGGACAAGTCGTGTTACTCGCAATCAGGATGGTTCATATTCAATTCATAACGTGACCGGAGCTGATGAATATGCAAACGGTGTTACAGATAATGCGTTTACAAACGGTGCAGCGTCACTTGCGCTTAAGTATGCTTGTCAGGCTGCTGAGATTTGTGGAGAAAAGGTTCCGGAAATATGGCGGGAGATTGGAGAAAATATCCGCGTATTACAATTCGAAAATGGTGTGACGCGTGAGCATTCCACTTATAAAGGCGAAATGATCAAACAAGCTGATGCAAATCTGCTAGCTTATCCACTAGGGGTGATAACTGATGAATACAGACAGAGACAAGATTTGGAATATTATGCCGAGCGTATAGACCAAAAAGATGGACCGGCTATGTCGTACTCTGTTTATTGCGTACAGTATGCTCGTATGGGAGAAGCAGATAAAGCATACGAGATGTTTCGTCGTTGTTATGAGCCCAATCTGAGAAAGCCTTTCGGAGTTATTTCGGAAACTCCCACAAGTAACAATCCATATTTTATGACTGGAGCAGGAGGTTTATTGCAGGCTGTATTGAATGGCTTTTGTGGACTCCAGATTACGGATGAAGGAATCGTCCAGCTTCCGTCAGCGCTTCCTTCTCACTGGAAACGGGTAACTGTTACAGGTGTAGGTTCTGATAAAAAGACTTATGTAAGAGAAAGGTAGTATGATGTATGTGATGGAGGAGCAATTAATCAAAAAACTTCGTACGGGTGATGAAAAAGCATTCCGTTTGCTTTATGATCGTCACTACGTATTGCTGTGCCGTTTTGCCAATCAGATTTTAAATAATGCAGCTTTAGCAGAAGAAGTTGTAGATGATGTTATTTTTTATTTATGGGAACATCGGAGTGAAGTTGAGATTCGTTATTCTATCCGTGCTTATTTAATGCGTGCCGTACGTAACCGTTGTCTGAATGAACTACAATCGCAAAGTCATCGTGAAGAACTTCATCTTTCTTCTTTTTTGTCACCGGAAAGTATGGATTTTTTAGACTTTCTGTTTGTTGATGATAAACAGCCGTTAGGTATGCTTTTAGAACAAGAACTGGAAGATGAACTGAAGCGTAGTATAGACGAACTACCATTGGAGTGTCGAAGAGTATTTTATAAGAGTCGTTTTGAACAAAAAAAGTATGAAGAAATAGCCGACGAACTTGGTATATCTGTTAATACTGTCAAGTATCATATAAAAAATGCATTGGCTTTTCTCCAAAAGCGTTTGGGGAATTATTTGAAGTTACTTATTGTATATATTTTTATGAGCGCATAGATTTCATTTAACTATTTTCTTTTTTTATGTATTTGATTGTAATTTAATATATTACCAGTGTTGTTTAGTTCAGATTATGGAAAAATCTCTGAATAAAAGCAAGTAAAATTTAATCAGAATTAAAAAAATGTCTTTTTTTGACTACCCTTTAATTCTGATTTTTTGTCTTTATAGTAAAAGGACCTTTTTAGAATATGAAAACAGAGAAAAATAACGATATAGATTTGCTTATTACCCAGTACCTATCCGGTAAATTAGATAAGGAGGCGTTTGCGCAGTTAAAGGACTGGGCTTCTGAATCAGAAGAAAATCGTATTTATGTAAAAAATAAAGTTGAAATATGGTTTTCTTCCTGTATTGCGGATGAAACTTGTGTTTTTGATAAGGATAAAGCATTTGAATTGTTTCAAAAGCGTATAAATAAAGCTAAACGTTCTAATGAGCAAATGCGAAGACTGTCTTGGAAGACATGGGTACGTGTAGCAGCGGTTATTTTAATCATGCTGTTGCCTTTTGCCGGATACTGGCAAGGAAAAGAGTCTGTAAAGCAAACTTTTGCTGATATTGTAGTTGAAGCTCCACTGGGAGCTCGTACCAAACTATATCTTCCGGATGGAACATTGGTGTGGTTGAATGCAGGTTCGAAGATTGTTTATTCACAAGGTTTTGGAGTAGATGACCGCCGATTGAAAATGGAAGGTGAAGGATATTTTGAAGTAACTCGTAACCCCGATATTCCATTTGAGGTAAAGACAAAGGAAGTTAATCTGAAGGTCTTAGGAACAAAATTTAATTTTCGTAACTATCCAGATGATGATGAAGCTATTGTGAACCTCATGGAAGGAAAAGTAGCCCTGCATAATGAGATAAAATGTATGCCTGAGCTTTATTTGAAACCAGATGAAAAAATGGTGATGAACAAGGCAACAGGTGAAATGAAAAAAACAAGTACGAAAGCCAAACGTTCTAATACGTGGATTAATGATGAATTGTTTTTTGATGAATTACCTCTTAAACACATAGCCAAACGTTTAATGCGCAGTTATGGGGTTGAAATAATTGTTGCAGACTCCTTGCAAGATAAACGTTTTTATGGAGTATTTAAAGTACAAGGAAACACTATAAAAGATGTACTTGATGCCATGGCGTCTACGAATCAAATGAAATATCGTTATGAGAATGGGAAATATATATTATATCGATAATCTTAAACTATACATTAATATGAAACAGGCAGAAACAAGCTAAATTAGTTTATCTATGAAGTAAACTTTTGTGATCTATCTAAGTAGAATTTTATAAAACTTAAATCTTTAATTATGAGGAACTTTGGTAAGGCTATACTTGTAGCCTCGGCAGCGCTTTGTCTAAATTTATCGGCTTTTTCACAAAATGTTTCCTTTTCTGTTCAGAACGTAACAGTAAAGGAGGCTATGGAACAATTGAAAAAGACTTCTGGTTATTCTTTCGTGTTCTCATCATCAGATGTAGATACAAGCAAAAAAGTATCGGTATCTGGTCAGAACTCTTCTATTCAGGATATAGTTAAGCAAATCCTTCAAGGGCAGAATGGATTGGATTATGAAATTCAGGGGAAGAAGGTTATTGTAAAACGGCAATCGGTAGTAACTCCTGCTTTGCAGAATGGGAGAAAAGTGAATGTGAAAGGTAAGGTATTGGATGCGAACAGTGAACCTGTAATTGGGGCAGCAGTAAAGGAGCAAGGAACAACTAATGGAACAATTACGGATTTTGATGGAAATTTTTCTTTAGAAACAAATGATGGTTCTACGTTAGAAATTTCATATATCGGTTATAGAAGTCAACAATTAAAAGCTCTTTCAGGTAAATTATTGGCTGTCACTTTGCATGAGGATACAGAAGTTCTGGATGAAATTGTTGTTGTTGGTTATGGCGTGCAAAAAAAATCAGATGTTACAGGTGCAATGATTAGGGTTGATTCGGACGATTTAAATTCTCGTCCTGTTGCTAATGCTTTTGAAGCTATGCAAGGAAAAGCAGCGGGTGTTGATATTGTTAGTAATGAACGTCCTGGAGAAATAGGAACAATTAATGTACGTGGAGTACGGTCTTTAAGTGCTAGCAATACTCCTTTGTATGTGGTTGATGGTATTCCTTTAATGTCAACAAACGGTATTGAAACTATTAATCCTCAGGACATAGAGTCAATTGATGTGTTGAAAGATGCTTCTGCTACAGCCATTTATGGTTCTCGCGGAGCTAATGGAGTTATATTAGTAACTACGAAGCAAGGTAAAGAGGGAAGAATGAGTTTAAATTATTCTGGTACTCTTACTGTTGAGAAATTACAGGATTATTCGGAAATGATGAATTCTGCTGAATATATTGAATGGCGCCGTTGGTCATATTATTATTTAAATCCAGAAAAATATCCCAGAGGGGATCAGCCTACGAAAGAAAATGATTATGAAATATTTTTAGGTGCAACGGATCCTACTGCATGGGGAAATATAGAGAGAGGGTGGATAGGAGATACATGGGATGGTTCTAGAGTTGCTACTACTGACTGGTCCGATATGGTTACTCAAACAGGGATAACTCATGAGCATACATTAAGTGCTAGTGGGGGGACTGAAAAATTGAAGGGATATGCTTCAATTGGATACTTAGATAACCAAGGAACTGTAAAAGGACAATCTTATACTCGTTATACAACTAGATTGAGTGTAGATATGCAACCTGTAAAATGGTTTAATATGGGGTTAAATATAAATGGAACGTTTAGTGAGCAACAATATGGTTCTTCTGCTTCAGTTGTTGGATCTTTATTAAAAGGGTTACCTGATAATTTATATGCGGCTTCGACAAGTTTATTCCCCTATGCATCTCCTTTTGATTCAGAAGGTGGACGTATTGAATATCCTGGTGGAGATGACAAAGTTAAAAATATAGTAGACGAATGGGAGCATAGTCAGAATGAGCGTCGTATGTTCCGAGCCATTGGTAGTATTTATGCTCAATTAGATTTAGGAGAGATGTTTGTTCCTTTACAAGGATTAAAATATCGTTTTAATTTCGGACCTGATTTTCGTTATTATCGTAATGGTACTTTCCGTGATGAACTTTCTATTAGTAGCGAAGGGAAAAATAGAGCATCTTTAACTAATCAGTCTGATTTCTCGTGGACTTTAGATAACTTAATTTATTATGATCGGAATTTTGGGAAAAATTCTTTGGGGGTAACTCTGTTACAGAGTGCTACAGGTTATCATTATGAGGAGTCGTCTATGGCTGCTGAAGGAATTCCTTTAAATAGTGCGAAATGGAATGCCTTAAATAAAGAAAATATTTCTTTATTAGATGATTGGGGAAGTGGCTTAATAGAAAAACAGTTATTGTCTTACATGTTTCGTGTAAATTACGATTATGATAGTAAGTATCTTTTGACAGTTTCAGGTCGCTGGGATGGAGCTTCTCAGCTTGCCGATGGGAATAAATGGGCATTTTTCCCTAGTGCAGCATTAGGTTGGCGTATTGACCAAGAGAATTTTTTGAAAGAAGTTAATTGGATTAATCAGTTAAAATTGCGTTTTGGAGTAGGTATGACGGGTAATTCCGCAATAGATCCTTATCAGACTAAAGGAGCAATTGTACCGATGTATTATCCTTTTGGTAATTCATTAGTTCCTGGATATGGGGCTTCAGAACCCATTGCTGGGGGAGATGCCTCCTCTATAACAATGGCAAATCCTGATTTAACATGGGAAAAGACCACTCAATATAATATTGGTATTGATTATTCTGTTTTGAATGGAAGAATTTCTGGAGTGGTTGATTTTTATACCTCTCGTACGACTGATTTGTTAATGGAAATGACAATTCCTTCTTTAAATGGCTATACTAAGACCTATGCAAACGTAGGAAAAACTTCAAATATTGGTGTTGATATAACATTGAATACTGTTAATATAAAAAGTCATGATTTTGAATGGACTACAAGTATTAATGCTGCATGGCAAAAAGACCAAATTGATGAATTAGCAAATGGTAAAGAAGATGATATTAATAATACATGGTTTATAGGAGAGGCTTTGGGTGTAATTTATGATTATGAATCTGATGGTTTATGGCATGAAGAAGATGCTGCAGAAATGGCTAAATTCAACGCTAATGGACATTCTTTCTCTCCAGGTATGGTAAAGCCTGTTGATCAAAATGGAGACTATAAGATAGATCCTAATGATGATAGGGTAATTATTGGACATACTCGCCCACGATGGACTTTTGGTATGACTAATACATTTACTTATAAAAATTTTGATTTGTCTGTTATGATGTATGGTCGTTTTGATTATATGGTTGATACTGGCGGAGAATGGCAAGGAGGACGATATATGCAACGAAAAATTGATTATTATAATGAGAATAACCAAGATGCAGAATATCAAAAGCCTATCTATAATATAGGTGGTGGTGATCCATATTATCGTGTTTTGGGTTATAAAAAAGGTTCATTTTTAAAAGTTCGTAATATTTCATTAGGATATACATTTCCGCAAAAACTTATAAACAAATGGGGGATGTCAAATCTTAAATTGTATGTACAAGCAAAGAATCCAGGGCGTATTTTTTCTAATATTGATTTTCTGGAACTTGATGCTTCACAAGCATATACATCTACTTGGAATAGAGGGTTTACTGTTGGTTTAAATGTTGGATTTTAATTATTAAAGATTATTACTATGAATTTATATAAGCAAATAGGATTAGGGCTATGTTTTTTTACACTTGGCTGTAATATATGTTCTTGTAGCGATTTTTTAGATGAAGAACTGACAACAGAACAAAATACTGATTATTTTAATACGTCAGAGGGAATAGATGCTTTAAATGTTAGTTTATATTATAATTTAAGGTTTCATTTTGCAAAAGAATGGGCTTGTGCAACAACAAATGCTGGTACTGATGAGTTTCGGGTAGGAGGAGATGGTTCTAATGCTTCATGGAATAATTATGATGGTAATTTCCAGTCTCAGATAGTAAGTAACTCTACTAATATGTATGATGTTTGGGATGGAATGTATATTGGGATTAATAATGCAAATTTGTTACTTAGCAAAGTGGAATCAGATTCCTATATGGGACCTAATAAGAAAACATATATAGGAGAAGCTTATTTTTTACGTGGATTTAATTATTTAAAATTAGTTTCTCAGTATGGTGGAGTACCTTTGAAATTATCTCCAAGTGTAACTCCTGAACGTGAGTTTACTCGTGCTACTACGGAAGGTACTTTAGCTCAAGTTATCAGTGATTTAACTAAGGCATATAATAATCTTCCAGAAAAAGCATCTATGATCGGCAAAATGACGAAAGATGCAGCTGCACATTTTTTAGCTAAAGCTTATTTATTGCGTGCTAGTGAAATTAATGATAGTTGGAATAGTGGAACAAAAGAAAAAGACCTTGTTGAATCTTTACGTTTGGCTCAGGAGGTTATTAGTCATCATAGTTTAGCTCCCAATTACTCCGACTTATGGAATTATACAGAACCTAATGGAGTGAATGAATTATTGGATGAGATATTATTATCTGCTCAGTTCTCTTCTGAAAAATCATCAGAAGGAGCAAGTGGAAATCAGTGTCATTTATATTATATATCTGTATATAAAGATTTGCCTCAAATGCAGCGTGATATAGCAGGAGAACGAGAATATCAGCGTTTAAGGACTACATATTATATATATAATATTTACGATATGATAAATGATTCACGTTTTTGGAAAAGTTTTAAAACTAAATATGCTGTAAATAATCCATCGAAGAATTCTATTTATGAACAAGGTGATTTAGGTATTATGTATGTTATAAATCGTCCAGGTGATACTCGTTTTAGTAAAGTTGAACTAAAGGATGAAATTGTCTACTCTAAAACTGGAAAGACAATACCTACTGTTTTTGTTGCATATCCTAATGACCGTAATAATAATGATGATGTTGCATTGTATGATTATACAAATCGTTATGCACCTTTAAGTAAATTTATTGATGGATCTAGAGAATCGCGAGATAGTCGTGTCGGTTATCGTGATGGAATATTGGCTCGTTTAGGTGAAACTTATTTGATTGCAGCAGAAGTTTTAATTCGTCAGGGAGAGTATCAGCAAGCACTTGAATATATTAATGATTTACGGGCTCGTGCTGCATATAAAGAGGGAGAAGATCGTTCTGCTTATTGTGATGGTGGGGCTGCGTATAATGAGAATTCATTGGGATATGTTACAATGGGAAATGTAAATTCATATTTCCCTGAAAATTCATATTATGAGTCGAATAACATTCCTATAACAACAGCTGCAACTTCTCTTGAAATAAAAGATTATCATCATTTACCCGAAGAAGATGAAGCAGTAATAGAAAAACTTGGGTATACTTCTGATTACGACCGTATGATGTGTTTATTATTAAATGAGCGTTCTCGTGAACTTTGTGGTGAGTTTTATCGTTGGGAAGATTTATCAAGAACGAAAACACTGGTAGAACGTGCCAAAGCCTTTAATCCAGATGCAGCTCCAAATATTCAGGAACGCCATAATTTGAGGCCTATACCCCAAACGTATTTAGATGCGATACAAAAAGATGGACATGCATTAACAGCTGAAGAAAAGAAAGCTCAGCAGAATCCAGGTTATTAATTGTTTGTGCTAAAGTATCTAAAAAAATCCTTCTCACAGTTGAAGAGGTAACTTTAACATTGTGAGAAGGATTTTTTATCAGTTAACTTTTTTCAGTTGATAATTCAGGTTCGACTGACTTTTTTCCAGTTTATCATTTAGTAAGGTAAGAGTTTGGTCATTTTCTACCAGGAAATTAAAGGTTTGCTTTTGGTCATTTGTTATAAGTTGCCATACGGTAGCGTTTTCATTTCCGGCCATACCACGTAAAGTGAAGCGTTTCCCTTCATAAGTAAATGTCTTATCTTTCCCGTTTTCAGCTTCTTTGTAAGTCAAAGCCAACGAAAATGTTCCGTCTCCGCTATGCTTTTTACTTTTGATGGTTAACGAATAGAATATCCCGGGACCGGAGGCGGCAGGAAGCAATCCTTCGTAAGTAAGGGTTTGCATTGGACCTAGTTCATCTTTACTCTGAGTATAGATAAGTTTACTCCTTTGGCTGATAGTCCATATACCATCAATGAAACGCACATTTTTGGTATCATCATCTTCGATATTCCAAGCATATTTGCCTGTAGGTAATGTACGTCTTTCCAAGATTTCCTTAGGCTGTTCGTCAGAAAAGAATAGCTCTGCTAATGTCGAATCGGGGCTGAAAACAATAAAGGCCGATCGTTCACTTCCATCAGCCGCATCGACTCGTATTCCCTTCTCAAAAAGACGGATACAATCTTTCTGTACTTCGCTCCACGTATATCCGGCTGAAGCAAGACAACCATGCTCATCTCGGTCGTTTCCTACTGCTTGTGGAATATTCTTTAAAGAGTCACTATTGTTATCTGTTTCTTGCTTTTTTTGAGTATTGCAAGCAGTCAGCAATATAGCTAGACATATTGTAATTGTTGGTTTCATATTTTTTCTATTAATCATTAAAACTTTGTTCTTATATATAATTTATTCCCTGCGTTGTACGATGCGTGAACCAGCTGGTACACTTTCCGTTACCCAAATGTTACCACCAATTGTTGCACCTTTACCAATGGTGATACGTCCTAAAATAGTTGCATTAGAATATACGATGACGTCATCTTCCAGAATGGGGTGGCGGGCAATACCCTTTATTGGATTTCCGTTTTCATCGAGTGGGAAACTCTTGGCTCCCAATGTAACTCCTTGGTAGAGCTTTACATTATTACCAATGATACACGTGGCACCGATTACTACACCAGTACCGTGGTCGATAGTAAAATGATGCCCGATCTGTGCTCCGGGATGAATATCAATTCCGGTTTCCGAGTGAGCCATTTCGGTAATGATGCGGGGAATAAGCGGAACATTCAGCATATACAGTTCGTGTGCAATGCGATAATTGGTAATTGCACGGATAATAGGATAACAACAGATGATTTCTCCAAAACAGGTAGCTGCTGGATCTCCGTAATATGCTGCTTCTACATCGGTAGCAAGAATACGTCGTATTTCAGGGAGTCTGCTGATAAAACGTGCTGCTATGGATGCAGCTGTATCTCGGTCAGGAATTTTCTTGATTACATTATCCGAAGGAGTATTCTCTAGTCCGAAACACAATCCAGCTTGTATTTGCTCTGTCAGCAAGCCAAAAAGTTCTTCTACATTTACTCCGATGTGGTAGTTGATAGTTCTTCGGTGGACGGTAGAGTTTCCGAAATAGCCAGGGAAAAGAATTTCTCGGGAGAGTTCTACAATTCGGCGCAGTGATTTCCCTGATGGAAGCGGATCGCCATCTTTATATTGATGAAACAAACCTTCGTACGAATGCTTGTCAGAAAGTTCGCTTACAGCTTGTGTCAGTGTATGTGTGTAATCGGATAGACTCATAGCTTTCTGTATTTGGTTGAAAAACAAAATTAGTCATTTTCATTAAGTCAATGAGGGAGAAGGTATGTTTTCGTCTTTATTTATGGATTATAATTGTATTTTTGCAAAAAAATACAGATAATATGGTAGTCAATAAGAAGAATCCATTTGCTTGGAAAGCAAAGCAGACGGGGAAAAAGAAATCCAGCGGTAAGCGAGTAGGAAAATCAAAACCCGAAAAAGCAAATAATCAGTTAAACAGGAGGGTCAAGTGATAATCTTGTTATAATGACGAACAAATAATGCCTCCACCCAATACGACGTCATCGCGATAAAAAGCAGCGGCTTGTCCGGCTGCGATGGAAGTCAATGGCTCGTGTAGTTTGATATGCAGTTGTCCGTCGGGGGTAGGGATAACGGTACAACGGTTGGCCTGCTTGCGATAACGGATTTTTACGATGATTTCATCAGTTGTTTCAAATAAGGCAGAAGGATTCGTTACATGCCAGTCGGTGAGATACATTTCTGTTTGTCCCAGTGAGCAGAGCTGGTCACTGAGAATAATACTGTTGGTCTGAGGGATAATCTGTTTTACAAACAATGCTTTATTCAGATAGATTCCTAACCCCCTGCGTTGTCCGATGGTATAGAAAGGGTAGCCTTCGTGCTTTCCTAAGCAATTACCGGATTCATCATAAAAATTACCGGGCATGATAAGCTCTTTTTTTACATGCTCTTTTAAAAAACTGCGGTAGTCCATAGGGCAAAAGCATACTCCCAGACTGTCGCGCTTGTGAGCAGCTTTCAGGAAACCACGTTCGGCTGCAATTTCGCGTACCTTATTTTTGGTCAGTTTTCCCATGGGCAATAGCATACGTTGCAGTATGTCTTGAGGCAATCCCCACAAGAAAAATGACTGGTCTTTATCTACATCTGTTCCGGTTGTGATATGCCAATATCCGTCAATATTCCGTTTTTGTACATAATGTCCAGTAGCAAAATGATAGATGCCTTTTTCATCGGCTAGTTTCTTCAGTAACGGCCATTTCAGATAATTGTTGCAAAGGGTACAGGGAACAGGAGTACGTCCTGTCATATATTCATTGATGAAATAGGAAATGATTCGTTCGCGGAACTCATTGCGTGCGTCATAGGTTATATGAGAAATATGCAGACGTTCACATAATTCGCGTGCATCATCCAGGTATTCGGTATTGTTGTCTTTTTCATAGAAACGAAAAGTCACACCGGTTACTTCGTAGCCGGCATCTTGCAGGAGCAGGGCAGCTACTGAGCTATCTGTTCCTCCGCTCATACCTAACAGGACTTTGTTGTTTTCTTGCATATATTTTACGTATGGGCATAAAAAAAGGAGTACCGCTGTACTCCAACCTTTGTTAACCTTAAATCTAATACTATGAAAAACACAATGCAAAGGTACGGACTTTCAGGATATCTGCAAATATTTGGACCGAAAAACTATGTTTTATAACATGATTTAAGAAATTGCTCACCTCTTCTATGTTTGTTAACTAAATTTCTTGCCTTAGTTTTTGACGAATATATATAGCTTTCCGTATTTGGTAAGGCATATAGGAAGCCTGTTTGTGAAAAAAAATATCCTCTGTTTCCTTATTATTTCTTTTTTCCGTACTTTTGTGACTTAACTAAAAGAGATTATTTATGGAAAATAAGCTGACTATTTATAATACGCTTACCCGTCGTAAGGAACTTTTTGTTCCGTTGCATGCTCCTCATGTGGGTATGTATGTGTGCGGGCCTACTGTTTACGGTGATGCTCATTTGGGACACGCTCGTCCGGCTATTACATTCGATATTCTTTTCCGTTACCTGACACATCTGGGTTACAAGGTACGTTATGTCCGTAATATTACTGATGTTGGACATTTGGAACATGATGCAGACGATGGTGAAGATAAGATTGCAAAGAAGGCACGTCTGGAACAGTTAGAGCCGATGGAAGTTGTTCAGTATTATCTGAACCGCTATCATAAGGCTATGGAAGCTTTAAATGTACTTCCTCCAAGCATTGAACCACATGCTTCAGGACATATCATCGAACAGATTCAGTTGGTAGAGGAGATTCTGAAGAATGGATACGCTTACGAAAGCCAGGGGTCTGTTTATTTTGATGTGGCAAAATATAACAAAGACCATCACTATGGAAAGCTTTCCGGACGTAATCTGGACGATGTTATCAATACTACCCGTGAACTTGACGGACAGCAGGAAAAACATAATCCTGCCGATTTCGCCCTCTGGAAATGTGCCCAGCCGGAACATATCATGCGCTGGCCGTCACCGTGGAGTAATGGCTTCCCGGGATGGCACTGTGAATGTACTGCTATGGGACGCAAGTATTTAGGAGAAAACTTCGATATTCACGGAGGAGGCATGGATTTGATTTTCCCGCATCATGAGTGTGAGATTGCTCAAAGTGTAGCTTCTCAAGGACATGATATGGTACGTTACTGGATGCATAATAATATGATTACCATTAACGGTCAGAAGATGGGTAAGTCGCTTGGTAACTTTATTACGCTTGATGAATTCTTCACTGGTTCGAACAAGCTTCTTACTCAGGCTTATTCAGCAATGACAATCCGTTTCTTTATTCTTCAGGCACATTATCGTAGTACAGTTGATTTCAGTAATGAGGCTCTTCAGGCCGCAGAAAAAGGACTCGAACGTATGATGGAGGGTGTGAAGAACTTGGAACGTATTACTCCTTCGAAGACTACTTCGGGCATTGAACCGGCTGGATTGCGTGAGAAATGTTACGAAGCGATGAACGATGACTTGAATACACCGATTGTTATTTCTCATCTGTTCGACGCTATCCGTATGATTAATACTGTAATCGATAAGAAAGCAACTATCAGTGCCGACGACCTTGAAGAGTTGAAGAGTGTATTCCATACCTTTGTGTTCGATATTTTGGGATTGAAAGCTGAGGCTGAAAACAATGCGGCGCGTGAAGAAGCTTTTGGCAAGGTGGTAGACATGCTTCTCGAACAGCGTATGCAGGCAAAAGCTAATAAAGATTGGGCTACCAGCGACAAGATTCGTGATACACTGGCTGCATTAGGCTTTGAAGTAAAAGATACAAAAGACGGATTTACCTGGAAATTGAACAAGTAAACCTGTATTTTTGAGTAATAGAATAAACGCGGATTTGTGCAACTTTTATCTGCATGAATCCGCGTTGGTGTTTTTATTATTGATTCATGTCAATAGTTAGTGATTGCTGAAGACGGATATCTGCCGAAGATGCTCCTACCATAATCGTATAGGTACCCGAAGGATGCAGGAACTTACCTTGAGTTTCATCCCAATAGCGCAGTAGGTCTTTACGCAATTTAATTGTTATTTCCTGTTCCTCTCCTTTTTTTAAAGTTATGCGTCGGAATCCTTTTAGCTCTTTTATAGGCATTATTTCATTGCGAGAGGGAAGCTGTACGTAAATCTGTGCTACTTCATCACCTGCATATTTACCTGTATTTTTCAGTTGAAAAGAAACTAAAATTTCATTCAGGCCGTCACTTATTTGTAAATTTGAATATTTAAATGTTGTGTAACTTAAACCATATCCGAAAGGATAAAGCACATCTCCCTTAAAATATTGATATGTACGTCCTTTGGTAATATCATAATCATTAAAATCAGGTAAATCTTTTAAACTTTTATAGTAAGTCAATGGCAAGCGTCCTCCTGGATTATAATCCCCAAAAAGTACTTCTGCCACAGCCTTACCTCCACTTTCACCAGGATACCAAGCGTTAACAATAGCTGGTATATGTTCATCCATCCAATTGACTGCCAATGAACTACCAGCAATAAGTACTACAATGACATTAGGATTTACCTTATATATTTCTTGCAGGAACTCCTGTTGATCTTCCGGAAGCAAGATGTCACTTCTGTCTTGTCCTTCACGCTCTATCGATTTATTGATTCCCATACCGCAATCACTGTCTCACACTCACGTACAGCTTTCCCGGCTTCGCCATACAGATCTAATCGGCTTGTTTTACCTACTTTAGGAACACTCCACTGTAACTTTGCCACGGCATAATCACGATTGTCATAATATTCGGCCTTCAAATGATAATCCTTTCCTGCTTGCAAATATACGGAAACTGTATCTGTACGTACTGAATGTCCTTGCCATGCATCTATCTGCACTTTATCATCAATGCTCAGACGGCAACCATCGTCCGAAGTGAAGCTGAGTACATATTGTCCGGTAACTGTAGGACGTAGCTTACCTGTCCAGCGAACTGATCAAGGTGATTTGAAAAGAAACGGATCCGGTGCTTGGTTTCCAGGTTCGAAGTTAATCCACTCTTCTTTCCTTACTTTGGGGATACCTTTCAATTGGATATTATCAAAATACTCAGCTTTCAGCCCATCTGGGAAACTAATTCCTTGGATAAGCTCCATGCCATCTACAGCGGACCTCCATGGGGCATATACAACTTTAATATCTTTGCCTACCCGTTCTTTTATGCCTTGCAAAATAGAAATAGGGGCTATCACTGGCGAACCACTGTAATCACCAAACTCACAGTTTCCAGCATTGATTCCAACTACGGCAATTGACTTTAATTTTTTTGTATCAAGTGGCAGTACCCAATTATGATTTTTAAGTAATACTATACATTGACGGGCTGCTTCAAGTGCCACTCTTTGATGCAATTTTGAACCGATTATAGACGGAGATATCTTAGTATAAGGATTGTTTTTACCATTGTCAAAAAGGCCTAACCGCATTCGTGCTTTTAAAACATGATAGGCGGTCGAGTCAATATCGGCATCACTTACCATATATTGTTTGTAGGCATTTAACAACGGTTCATAATAAACATCATCACCACATTCCAAATCAAGACCTGCTTTGATAGACAACGTAGCTGCCGCTTCTTTCGTTTTCACGTATTTATGTGCGTTAACCAACAAGGAGGGACCTCCGCAATCGGATACCACATATCCCTGAAATCCCCAATCATGTCGCAAAACTTTGGTTAACAGCCACGAATTCAACGTACAAGGAACATTGTTTATGGCATTATAAGCAGACATGATGGAAGCAGCTTTTCCGTCCTTTATGCAAGCCTCAAAGGCCGGTAGGTAATATTCCCTTAATTGCTTCTCTGAAATTTGCGGATTGCATTCAAAACGATTGTGCTCCTCATTATTGGCTGCAAAGTGTTTAGGTGTGGACACGACTTTTAGATAACGGGCGTCATCTCCCTGTAATCCGCGAACAAAAGCAGTTCCCATCGTACCACTCAAGTAAGGATCTTCACCATATGTTTCTGGGGTACGCCCCCAACGGGGATCACGAGCCATATTGACTGTTGGAGACCAGAAAGTTAGTAAATCACTAAATTGGCCTTTCTGTAATTTACCTTGGTCCAGTTCATTCCAGCGTGCACGTGCTTCATCTGAAATAACAGTAGCTACTTGATATTGTAATTCTGGATTCCAAGTAGCAGCTAAACCAATAGCTTGAGGAAACACAGTGAAACGCCCAGGACGGACTACTCCGTGCAAAGCTTCATTTCCGTGATAATATTTGGGTATATCTAGCCTAGAAATACCTGGAGAGGTGGCGCGCAATAGGCTTACCTTTTCTTCCACTGTAAGTCGGGATAATAAATCCATGATTCGTTCGTGAAGAGGTGCATCTTCGTTTTTATACAATTCCTGAGCCTGCATCGGAATTACGTAGGCTATTATCAGCAACAGTCCGGCAAAATTAATTTTCTTAATTCTGTTCATGGCACTTTGGGAATATTAATTATTAATGCGAATCAGCAGTTGAAAACATCTTCTGATTCTTGATTTAAAAGTTTGTAATTCAGTCAATTATCTCATTGTTTTATTTTACAATCTCCTTGAAAATCAGTAAATTAGAAGAATAAAACCACTCTTTTTTCTAATTATGATTCCCAAGGAGAAAAAGTTAATACTAATAGGTTTGTATATGTATATCTGTGATGTCCATAAGTCTTCTCTGCGTTTCCACTGCCAGAGATTCAGTAACAATTCCAATCCTGAGTTTACGGATGAGGAGGTTCTTACCATCTATCTGTTCTGCGGGTACTGCCAGAGATACTTCAACATCAAGGAGATACATACCTTCGCTAAGGAGTATCTGTCATCATGGTTTCCAAAATTGCCGTCTTATCAAACGTTTTGCGGACGCCTAAATATGCTTTCAGAAACATTTAAGGTGCTGGTGGAAACCATGATACAATCATTCAAGCCCAAGGATTGCGACTCCATTATATCCATTGTCGATTCTATGCCGATAGTGACCTGTAAAGGGAAAAACCGAGAGGGGAAAGTAGCTACGGAGATAACATCAAAAGGGTATTGCTCCACTAAGAACATGTACTACTATGGCATGAAACTGCATATGGTAGGACAGCGTAGGGAGGGAACCTTTCCTTTTCCGGAAATGATAACTCTGACACCGGCTTCGGACAACGACCTGACCGTATTCAAAAGCGAATGCGTGCCATACCTATCCGGAAAGACGGTGCTTGCGGACAAGACTTACAGCGATTTCTCTTTCTTTAATGAGAGTAATCCGGTTAAAGTGCTTACTTCGCATAAAGAGATTAAAGGGGAACCGGAAGTTCTCAAACAGAGGGAGAAAGCTGCAAGAGACCTTTTCTCGCAAGCCGTTTCTAAAGTCAGACAACCTATCGAATCCTTTTTCAACTGGCTGAATGAAAAAACAGAAATTCAAAGAGCATCTAAAGTAAGAGCTACCAAAGGGCTGTTGGTACATACCTTTGGAAAGTTGGCTATTGCTCTACTTACATTTGTTAATTTTTAATGTTTGAATCAGAAAGCCAACTGCTGATTGGCATTATTATATAATTTATCAGTTGAAGGAGGAACTGCATCAGGGGTATTACCCCATGTTTTATTCGGCTTATTTCCCATTACTAAAATTAGTTTGCCACCGTTCTTTATATCATCATGACTGAACCAAGGCTTGTTCCATTTTTGACCATTCAGATTAGCAGATTGGATATACTTATTCTCTTCCGATACTCCTTGCGCCTCAATTTCAAATATCTTTCCATTACTAAGCTTTACTTTTGTCTTGGAAAACAGAGGGCTTCCTATATTATAAGCGGGAAACCCTGGAGTTACAGGATAGAATCCCAATGAAGAAAAAACAACAAATGCTGACATGCCTCCTCCATCTTCATCTCCTGGTATTCCCATCAAGTCATTACGGAACCAAGTTTTTAATAATGTGCGAATAAGTTTTTGAGTTTTCCAAGGCTGTCCGGCGTAATTATATAAATATGGAATATGTAAACTAGGTTCATTAGCCATTGAAAACTGCCCTACATTTCCTGTATGATCTGGTAATTGTGCATAAAACTCAAATTTGCTTTTTCCTAATGGTTCAAGGAACATCTGATCTAGGTTGGAAATAAATTTTTCTTTTCCTCCCATTAAAGAAATTAAATCTTCAATATTATGAGGTACATCCCAGCGATATATCCATCCATTGTTCTCTCCATAGTAATTGCGTGCTCCTTGCCCTCCAGAATAACGATAATCAAATGGGGTTATCCATTTCCCCTTTTGATCTTTGGGATGGAAAAAGCCTGTCTGGCTATTATATACGTTACGGTAATTGTAAGCACATTTTGAGTAATAGTCAGCTTCTTTATTTTTACCTAAAATACGAGCAATTTGAGATAAACACCATTGGTCGTAAGCTGTTCCTAACGTAACTGCTATGGCTTGACGTTTTTCGAATGGATGTACATTTTTATCTATTTCTTGTTCTCCTTCTTGTAAAGCTGGTATGTATCCATTAATTTTATAAAATTCATCAATCCAACCGGCTTTAGCATCAGACCATGGAGCTAAAGTTTTTTCTTCTATGCCTTTACGACATGCTTCATAAGCTTTTTCTAGATTAAAATTCAGACCTTTAGTTGCAGCATCTGCAATTGTTGCAACAGCATGGTTGGAATTCATACGGCGGGAATCACCTGTGATTTCAGGGAAGGTGGGCATCCACATATTTCCCATTTGTTCAGCCATACGTAAATATGAATCAATTATATTAGTTTCAGTTTTTTCGTCAATTAACAATCGTAGTGGATGTGCAGCCCTGTAAGTATCCCAGATCCAATCGTCCGTATAGAATGGTTTACCTTTATCTTCATGAATTTTACCATCAAATGCACTAAAATAACGTCCATCTTCACTGATGCAAACAGGACGTTCGAATACACGATAAAATGAGGTATATAGGACTCTTTTGTTTTCTTCATTGTTATCTTCAACTTGAATTGTTCTCAATGCTTTGTTCCAGATCTCCCGTCCTTTTTTTAATATTGTATTCAGATCTGCTTCTGTTAGTTCACGCTCCATATTTTTACGGGCCTGTTCTACACTTATAAAAGAAATACCATAATATAAATTAACGGTCTTAGTTCCTTTAGGGAAGTGGAGTACGGCACATGCATCATTTCCCTTGGCCTCTTTTATAAAGGAATTTATCTGCTTATTCTCTAAAATTCCTTCTTGTAGAGGAGTGATGTCAGGTTTCATATATAGGTATATGCGCGTGTTATTTTCTAGTTGTTGGTATCCACTTACTGTACCATTATCAATTTTTATTCCTCCATTTCGGGAGTTAATCATTATGTATGCAGGACGGTCTGCCTGTTGATATTCAATTTGGTAAATGGCAGATTGATGTGAAGGGGCATATTTTATATTTATTTGCTCTTCATCAAGTAAAACCTCATAATAATATGGTTTTATAATTTCATGATCATAGCTATAGTTGATGACAGGAGATAGATTGTTGTCTTGATGAGGGCTTAAGTTAAAAGCCGAGCAACCACGATGGCTTGTTACAGCTAGGGGTAATCCATGTAATTGCTGGTCTGTATAGTCACTTCTTTCCGGATATATTCGCAGCATACTATTAGGAAGGTGAATTGTTGGAAATGTTGGAACTAATAGGTGACTTATGTTACCCATATATGGATTTACATAATCAACTGGTTCTAGCTGTTTATTAATATCAGGATTCGATTTACAAGAGAGAAGCATGAAAGTTATGCTTATAATAATAGAGTAATATAATTTCATAGTTTTTTACAATACTTCGGTAAATTTTTACCGAAAGATTAAAAGTTAAACAACAGAACCGG
>DXLM01000039.1 GCA_019414725.1 Bacteroides sp. | reverse complement strand
CGGTTCTGTTGTTTAACTTTTAATCTTTCGGTAAAAATTTACCGAAGTATTGTATTTATGTACGATTGACTAATGTTTGTACATCATAAATCAATTTGTGCAACTCCGTATACTCGCCTTTCCCTAAATTTGCTTCCGAAACAAGTCCTAAATTACTTAACATTTAATATTATGAACAGAAATTTTAAAAGAATCCTCTTCAGTGCATGTCTGCTTGCTGCTTTGGGAGGAACAGCATGTTCGGATGATACACCAGAACAGCCAGCTGGTGGAGGTACAGAGAGTGGAGAAACCGAGGAACCAGGAGGTGAAGATAATCCTGATGGACCTTTGCAGATGGATCCGGTAGAGTTTGCTGCATTTCCGGGTGCAGAAGGGTATGGAAAGAATACCGTAGGTGGACGAGGAGGAAAGGTTTATCACGTGACCAGTCTGGACGACGATGCCAACAATCCGGCAGAGGGAACATTACGCTGGGTATTGAAACAGAAAGGTGCAAAGACTGTTGTGTTTGATGTCGCAGGAACCATTCATCTGAAAGCCGACTTAAAAACCAATAACGATAATCTGACTATTGCCGGACAGACTTCTCCGGGAGGTATTTGTCTTGCCGATTATGCTTTTGTCATCAATTCGAATGAAGTTATCATCCGTTTCCTTCGTTTCCGTCCCGGAGATGACAGTGGAAAAGAACCCGACGGACTGGGAGGTATGGATAAAAAGAATATTATCATAGACCATTGTTCAGTGAGCTGGAGTGTGGATGAATGTTTCTCGGTGTACGGTATGGAGAACTCTACCGTGCAGTGGTGCATCGCAGCTCAGGCACTTCGTGTATCGGTTCATGGCAAGGGTACACATTGCTACGGAGGAAACTGGGGTGGAAACAAAGCTTCCTATCACCATAACCTGATAGCACATTGCGAAAGCCGTGTTCCTCGTCTGGGCCCGCGCCCCAGCACACAGCTTAATGAGTATGTCGATATCCGGAATAATGTATTTTATAACTGGGCAGGAGAGGGCTGTTACGGAGCCGAAAATCAGAATATAAATATTGTAGACAATTATTATAAACCGGGACCGGCTACTAATTCGGGTAAGGAAACAGACCGTATCCGTTACCGTATAGCCAAGATTGGTGTTCGTACTCTCGATTATGTGACTGAAGACGATGGTTCTTACAACGACTGGTATCCTTCCTTGCATAAATGGGGAACTTTCTATGTAACGGGAAACGTGGTGGAAGGACACGATGATGTTACGGCAGACAACTGGACAAAAGGTATTTACGCACAGCAGGAAAACGGCAGTAAGGTAGATAATCTGTGGACTGAAGAAACCATGAAGGCTATCCGTAAGGAGTCGCCGGTAGTCGATCCGGTAATGACAACCGAGCATTCGGCACAGGAAGCTTATCAGGCGGTATTGAACTATGCTGGAGCCTGCAATTATCGGGATGCAATCGACGAGCTTGTCCTTTCGGATGTCAAAGAAGGAAAAGCTACGTGTACGGCTTCAGGAAATAAGCCTGGATACATCAACGAACCTGAAGATGTATTGCAGGCATTGTCCGAACTGGGTGACAATCCTTATCCGGAACTTGCGAAAGATACCTCGCGTGATGTGACCGATACAGACGGCGACGGTATGCCTGATGCTTTTGAAACGGCATACGGGCTCGATGCCAATAATCCGGATGACGGTAATGCGAATACACTCGATCCGGCTGGAAAATATACAAATCTTGAAATGTATCTGCATAGTCTGGTGCAGGATATTATAAAGAAACAACAGCAGTAATTTCTGGAAATAGTTGTTGATTAAGGCATGGCGTTATTGGTTGCTGTACGATTTATCGTCCGGCTGCTGATGGCGCCATTGCTTTGTCTTGAAAAATAGTCCGTATGTCATGCAATATTTATTCATATCGCCGGTTTGCCTAAATAGTATACATTGTTTACTTAAATAATGCACGTCTTTTCTTCAGGGGTATCTTATTTTTGCGTTATCGAAAACAGCAGGAATAAAATCTGATAGTTATGAAGCATCCGTTATTTTTATTAATCTTATTATTGTTTTTCCCAACTGGAACGATGATTGCAGCTGACGGTGGAACTGCTCTTCCGGCTTTTCCGGGAGCTGAAGGATTCGGAAGATACACTGTCGGAGGAAGAGGGGGTAAGGTATATCATGTTACCACACTCGAAGATGGAGAGCAGGAAGGAACTCTCCGATATGCTGTAAATAAGAAAGGGGCACGTACCGTGGTGTTCGATGTTTCGGGTAACATTTTTCTGAACCGTCCCCTGCAAATAGTGAACGATAGCCTGACCATTGCCGGACAGACAGCTCCGGGGCGTGGAGTATGTATTGCACGTTATCCGGTAACTATCAAGGCAGACGATGTTATAATCCGTTATGTACGCTTTCGGGTTGGCAACGAAAACAAGGGAGAACCCGACGGACTTGGAGCTACCGATCATCGCAATATCATTGTAGACCATTGCTCCATCAGCTGGTCGGTAGACGAAACTTGCTCTGTATATGGAAATGAGAATACTACCGTACAATGGTGTATCATCTCAGAAAGTCTGAATAACGGAGGGCATGCCAAGGGAGCGCACGGATATGGCGGTATAGTAGGAGGAGATCATGCCTCGTTCCATCATAATCTCATGGCACATCATGTGAGTAGAGTTCCGCGTATGGGACCTCGTCCGGGAACACAGACCAGAGAGTATGTGGATATCCGTAACAATGTGTACTACAACTGGGCTGGCAATGGCTGCTATGGAGGCGAAGGAATGAAAGTCAATATCGTGAATAATTATTATAAACCCGGTCCTGCCACACCTCATAACAAGGTGCGTTATCGGATTGCTTCTGTCGGTGTGCGTTCTAGAAAATATTGTTATAATAAGAAAGGGGAGCCCAATATCTGGCATCCCATGCTGCATGTGTGGGGAAAGTTTTATGTGGACGGTAATGTAGTAGAAGGCTTTCCCGAAGTTTCAGCCGATAACTGGACGAAAGGTATATACGAACAGCTCGATACGGCAAGTGCCGACGGATACTTTTCTTCCGTCACACGCGATACGATACGGCTGAAAGCTCCATTGGAAGCAGGTATTGTTACCACACATACAGCTGCCGAAGCCTTCGAGAAAGTGCTGGCTTCAGCCGGATGTTCCAAATGGAGAGATGAAATCGATGAGCGGATTGTAAGAGAAACTCGTACCGGTACGGCGACTTATATGGGAAGCATTGATAAAAAGGCTGCCAGTTCGCCTGGCATAATCGACTTGCCCGAGGATGTCATGCCTGAAGGAGCTTCATCACCATGGGTGGACCTTTCCGACGGAAATACCGATTTGCAGGCTCTTCTGGATACTGATGGTGACGGTATGCCCGATGTGTGGGAAAGAAAACACGGATTGGATTCCGAGAATCCGGCAGATGGATCAGCAGTAACGTTAAGTCGTGAAGGATATACCAATCTGGAAGTCTATCTGAATGAAGGCTTATAATCGGATATAAGATATGAAACAATAGATGTGAATATATATAAGGTGGGCGCTTTTTATTTGTTGGGGTGTATATGATGAATATCGTTTAATTTAATTGAAAATCAACACAGTACACAATCTCTATATAATTTGGAAGGCAAACTGATATACTTATGAAAATGTAATGACAGAAAGGTTTAAGCACCCCGTTGATAGTGTCGGATACGACAGAAAATTTTGTACCACAGCCCGTTAAAGGATGCCTTCATAATCCTTTGCGCTTCTTGGAATTTCTTTGGAAATACAGGAGCGCGAAGGATTTTTTTTTGAAAAATACGGGCAGAAGTTCTGTAAAACATCAGCATTTTTTGGGGAAAACATGAGCATCTTTTAGAAGAAACATCAGCATGTTTTGGGATAAGGTTTCAATGTCTTTTATGGTAACTTACTTAGTCTTTCAGATAATTTAATTAAAATCTGTGCAGCATTTAAGTGAAAATTTCTTTTCTTTATAGAACAATGTTATGTGAAACCAAACTATATGCGATATGAAGAAAGTACATTTGATGAGCTGGCTGATACTGTTTTTCAGTTTGTTTCCATCTGTATTGCAGGCACAGAGTTATAATGAACTTTGGAAAGAAGTAGAAGCAGCCCAAAAGAAGGACTTGCCGAAAACGGTTATTGGTGTAGTTGATAAAATATACACTAAAGCGAAAAGTGAAAAGAACATCCCTCAGATGATGAAGGCCTATATTGTGCGTGCTGAATCACGCATCCAGCTTACTCCGGACAGTGCACAGGCAGAGTACGATGGTATCCGGAAATGGGCAGAAAGCGAAACAGATAGGGTGGGGTGTGCCGCACTGAATCATGTAATGGGTAGCCTGATACTGGATAATCAGCAGTTGGGCACGGAAGATGATGCGATACGGTATTTCCGTCTTTCGCTGAAAGACAGAGAGGTACTGGGTAAGGCTTCTGCCAAGGATTTCCGTCCGATGACAACTTCCGGCGAGCTGAGTGAAAAGTATCTGGATGATAATATGTTCGACTTGCTTTCCCGGCAGGCAATTGAACGTTTGTCTGTTTATCGTTTTAATTCCGACAGACTGAAATGTGTGTCGGAAGCATTGTCACTGTACGACGGACTGATTGCTTTCTACGGTGAAAGCAACCGTCAGGCAGCTTTACTGACTAAGGAAGCCCGTTTGTTGTACTGCTGGGAAGGGGCGGGAAGTAGCATCGTACGTGAAGCGCTGACACCGGAGCAGGTAGCGGAGAAATTGCGTAAGCTGGCAGAAGAATACAAGGATCTGCCGGTCTGTGCCGATGTATATGTAAAGCTGGCCTATGTCTATCGTATGAACAATGAACTGCTTAAGTCGGTTGAGGTGGCACGAGAAGGAATTGAAAAATATCCTAAGCACGAATGGGTGTCTCAGTTGCGTTCATACATTGATTTTGCTTCCAGTCCGTATCTTTCAATGAATATTCCTTTTGTATATCCCAACTATGAGGCGGATATGAACCTGACGTATGCCAATCTGAAAGGAGTGTCTTTCGAATTGTATCGTCTGAATATATCTCCTGCTTCTTCATTGATTCGCGGCAATCTGAAGGAAGAAACGTTGATACAGAATTACGGTACAAAAGTGGCTTCATGTTACTACGCTTTGCCTTCTACCCCCGATTACGAAAAGCGTGATACGGTATTGCATTATACATTGCCCGAAGCGGGAATTTACATGTTAAAGCAAATTCCTCAAGGGAGTGCGAAAGGTATTGATTATTCGTTGTTGTTTGTTTCTCCTTATCAGTGCATCAGTATTCCTGTGTCAGAGGGACGCAAGGAGCTTGTTGCTGTAGATAAACTGACGGGCAGACCAGTTCCGGGTGCAGAAGTGGTTACGTATCGGTCGAACGGAAATGAATACAATGTGCTTCAGGTATATAAGACCGATGGTAAAGGCAGTGTTACGGTAGATGTTCCCCGTTCGGGCAGGATTTATTACAATGTCCGTATGGCAGGAAATGATTTCACTGCTATTTCAAGTATAGGAGGAAATGCTTCGTTTGTCAGAGAAACAGTGCAGGGATGGAAGAAGAAGGTAAATCTGTTTACCGACCGTTCGTTGTATCGTCCGGGACAGAAAGTATATGTTTCCGGTATGGTTTACGAACAGAACGGTGATTCTCTTCGTGTGATAAAGGGCGAAAAAAGTTCTCTGAAACTGTATTCTTCCGAGCGTAATGTAGCCGAATATACCGTATCGACAGACGACTTTGGCGTATTGTCGGGTGAATTTGTGCTGCCACAGAACCTGCTTCCCGGTACTTATTATGTGTCGATGGATGGAGCTTCTGCCATTATCAAGGTAGAGGAATACAAGCGTCCTACTTTTGATGTGGTCTTTACTCCGTACGAAGACACATATAATATGGGCGATTCCATTGTGGTGAAAGGAGAAGCAAAGACATTTGCCGGAGCACCAGTCCGTATGGCAAAGGTAAAATATACGATATCCCGTTCGGAATATATGTGGTTCCGTATGGGAGGTATGAATAAGGTAGAGTTGGATAACGGTGAGGTGCAGACGGATGCTGATGGAAATTTTAGTGTCCGTGTGGTGCTTACTGCCCCGGAAACAACCGGAAGGGATATGCTGGAGCACCGTTATTATGTATATGAAGTACAGGCAGAGGTAACCGATGGAGCGGCTGAAACACAGACAAACACCTTGTCACTTCCGGTGGGTAAGCAGTCGTTGGGCTTGCAGATACGCGGACTGTCGGGTATGGTCATGCGTGAGAAACAGGAAAAGGTGCAGTTTATGGCATTGAATCTGAATGGAACTCCTGTACAGACAGAGGTCGCTTACCGTGTGTTTGCATTGGATAAAGCGGGCAAGAAAGCCGGATTGCAACTGGAAGGCAAGGCGGAAGCTCAACGTTCGTTTGTTCCTTCCGAATTGCTTGCATTGCCTTCGGGCAGATATCGCATTGAAATTTCTGCAACGGATGCGCAGGGACGAGTATGTACGGCAGAGCAAGATTTTACATTGTTCTCGCGTCTGGATACACGACTCCCGTATCCTGCTGTCGACTGGTTCTATCAGGATGGAACCGAGTTTAACGAATCGGCTCCGGCAACCTTGTATGTGGGAACCAGTGAAAAGAATGTGTATCTGCTGGTCGATGTGTACAGTGGAAGCAAACGGATAGATTCTCAGCGATTGACACTGAATGATGAAATCAAGAAATTCAGTTATCCGTATCGGGAGGTGTATGGCGATGGTATTACCGTAAACTTTGCTTTCATGCGGAACGGCAGCCTGTATAGCAAGCAGGCGACAATCATCCGGCCGGAACCGGAAAAGAAACTGACATTGAAGTGGGAAACTTTCAGAGATAAGTTGCAGCCGGGCAATAAGGAAGAATGGAGCATGCATATTACAGATGCGGCCGGAAATCCGGTGAAAGCTAATGTGATGGCATCCCTTTACGATGCTTCGCTCGATAAGCTGTATCAGCACGACTGGCGTTTTAATCTGTGGTTCTCTCGCCCTGTTCCATGGATTTATGCAGGTATGTTGTCGGCAAACCAGGGAATCGGCATGTTTGCAGGTTTTCCATACGTAAGGACATACACCGGACTGAATCTGCTGAATGGTGAGTATAGTTCTTTGCTGGTCTTTTCCGGAAATGTTTATATGAGAGGCATCAATCTGGCTGGCACATCAACCCGTATTCTGGCGAAACACGATGCCGGAAATGCCGTAGAGGTGAAATATCAGCCTGTCATGACTGTTGAGGAATCGGCGGTAGTCGCCTCTTCGGATATTGTATCGTCCGGCTTTAAAAAAGAAAGCGGCAGTGCTGGTGTAGAAGAAGTCTTGCAGATTGTAGAAAATGATGCAGCTGTCGAAGGAACAGATGGTAAAGAAACGATGATTCCGGTGCGTGAGAACTTTGCCGAAACAGCCTTTTTCTATCCGAATTTGCGGACTGATTCACTGGGTAGGGTAAGTATCGTCTTTACCGTACCGGATGCATTGACCGAATGGAAGTTCACAGGACTGGCGCATACACAGGATGTCGATTACGGCATGCTGACGCAGACCGTGAAGACGAGCAAGCCATTTATGGTGCAACCTAATATGCCGCGCTTCGTCCGCAAAGGTGACCGAACCGTTATTGCTGCTTCGCTGGTCAATCTGTCGATGGACAAGATTGAAGGGAATGCCGGTATCAAATTATACGATCCGGTGACAGAAGAAGTGGTTTACGATTATCAGCAACCGTTCAGTGTGGCAGAAGGAACAACGGGAGTCGTACGGTTTGACTGCCAGATTCCTGATAAATATGATATGGTGGTATGCCGGATTACGGCCGAGGCTGGAGAATATAGCGACGGCGAACAGCATTACTTGCCGGTACTGACCGACAAGCAGTGGATGACGGAAACCATTCCTGTCCAATTGAGTGGAGAAAGCATGACGGAAGTCGGAACCGAAGACTTGTTCAACAAGCAGAGCAAAACGGCTACCGAACGACGGCTGACAGTGGAGCTGACTGCAAATCCCGACTGGTATGCTGTTCAGGCGTTGCCTGTTATTGGCAATCCGGCAGAAGAAGATGCATTGTCGTGGGCAACTGCCTATTATGCCAATTCACTTGCTGAGGCTATTGTGAAGGCAAATCCCCGCATCAAACAGGTGTTTGATACCTGGATTGCTCAGGGAGGAAGTAAAGAAACGCTTTTGAGTAATCTCGAACGCAATCAGGATTTGAAGAATCTGTTGCTGGAAGAAACTCCATGGCTTTCCGAAGCAATTGAGGAAGGCGAACAGAAACGGCGTATAGCCTTGTTGTTCGATCTGAATTCGATGGACAACCGCCTGCGTACTTCGGTAGAACGTTTGCAAGAACTGCAACTTTCCGATGGCTCATGGAGCTGGTATAAGGGTATGACAGGTAGCCGGTATATTACAACGCAGATTGTGGAGATGCTGGCACGTTTACAGCACATGAACGTGACGCTCGACGGAAAGGTCGCTCCGATGTATACACAGGCTTTGCGCTATTTGCAGAACGCAGTGAAAGAAGATTATGAAATGATGAAGAAGGCGGAAAAGGAAGGTGCGAAAAACCTTGTTCCCAACGGGCAGGTGGTACACTATCTGTATGTTTGTGCTCTCGACGGGCAGGCTGCTTCGTTGGCAGATAAACAGATAAACGCCTATATGACGGATAAGCTGGAAAACCGTTCGGCCGACTATTCTATCGGTGAGAAGGCGATGATTGCTCTCATTATGCAGGCTGATGGCAGAAAGCGTCAGGCTCAGGAACTGGTTCAGTCTGTTAAGGAATATACGGTAAGCACGCCGCAACTGGGAGTCTATTTCGATACACCGAAAGCACCTTATTCATGGAGCAATTACAGAATCCCTGCACAGGTGGCTGCTATGGAGGCTATCCGGCAGATTGCTCCCGATGAGGATATGCTGGCCGGTATGAAGCTTTGGCTGCTCAAACAGAAGCAAGTTCAGGTATGGGAAAGCGGTATTGCAACAGCAGATGCGGTGTATGCTTTCTTGAATGGCTCCGGTAAGCAGTTGCAGGTGAATGGAAAGATGAAGGCAGTAGCCGGTAATATCGAGGTACGTACTCCGGACGATGCTTTAGGATATACCCGAATGACGCTGACCGGAACGGATACTCGTGTGGAACGTGTTGTCGTTTCGAAGTCGGGAACCGGTATAGGCTGGGGAGCTGTATATGCGCAGTATCTGGAGGATATGGATAAGGTACTTCCGGCAAAAGGTAACGGCGTTTCAATAGTACGTGAGTATTGGCTCGACGGTAAGCAGGTTTCGCGGAAGACTGCCTTGCATGCTGGAGATAAACTGACTGTACGGCTGACGGTAAAGGCCGATCGCGACATGGACTTTATCCGGATAAAGGATGAGCGTGCGGCATGTATGGAACTGGAAAACCAGTTGTCCGGCTATCATTGGAACAACGGTCTGGGATATTATCAGGTGAACCGGGATGCTTCGACCGAACTCTTTATCGACCGGATGCCGAAGGGTACATATACGCTGGAGTATGAAGTTTATTTAGACCGTGCGGGAAATTATCAGGCCGGTGTGGCAACCATCCAGTCGGTTTATGCTCCCGAGTTCAGCGGACACACAGGAGGACAATCTCTGACAGTAGAATAATTCATTAGAAAACAGTACAGGCTGATGTATTTTCCATACTGGAAAATCTGCATCAGCCTGTATCTCTTTTTACGGCTGTATCGGCAAATTTATATTAATTCACCACCAACCTTTGTTCGTCTTTGATTTTCTCTTTATCTTTGTTCACTCTAAACAAGTAACACACTGAAAGATGAAACGCATTTTATTTCTATTCAATATATTGTTTGCCGTAGTTCTGGTTGCTCAGGCACAGCCGAAAATAACATTCGACAAGAATGTGCAGGAGTTGGGATATGTGCTTTGGCGCAATCCGGTGACCATTACTTATAATTTCACGAATACGGGTGACAAACCGCTGGTTATTTCGAAAGTAACTTCTTCCTGCGGCTGTACGGAGGTCGACTGGACTAAGTCTCCGATACCTGCCGGTGGAAAAGGTACGGTAACAGCCGTTTTCGACGCAGAGGCTATCGGACATTTCTATAAAGAAGTCGGTATTTACTGCAACGCTTCTTATCGTCCTATTTATCTGGAATTTAATGGTGAAGTAACAGCCGACGCCAGAAATTATTCGTTTACCCATCCTTTCGGGTTTGGTGCAATCCGTCTGGACAAAGATGAAATAGAATTTAAAGATGTCAATAAAGGCGACCATCCTGAATTTAGTATTCTGGTAGCCAATACATCCAATAAAGCTTATTCTCCGGTGTTGATGCATCTGCCTCCTTATCTGAGTGCAAAGGCAGTTCCCGAAGTGCTGGGAAGAGGTAAGAACGGTAAGATTATCGTTACGCTCGATACGGAAAAACTTCCGAAGTTCGGTATTACCCGTACATCGGTGTATCTGTCACGCTATCCGGGCGACAAAGTGGGAAGCGACAACGAAATACCTGTATCGACAGTCTTGTTGCCGGATTTCTCCGGACTGACCGAACAGCAGAAGAACAATCCTCCACAGATTTCGCTTTCTACTACACAGCTGGAGTTCCCTCCGCTGAAACCGAAACAGAAAAAATCGCAGAATGTCATCATTACCAATACGGGAAAGACCGATTTGGTTATTCAGGATATGCAGGTGTTCAACATCGCTCTAGCCGTCAATTTGAAGAAAACGGTACTGAAGCCGGGTGAATCTGCCAAGCTGAAGATTACCGTACTTGGTGAGAACCTTTCGCGTGTGAAAGGTACTCCCCGTGTACTGATGATTACCAACGACCCGAATAAACCGTCGGTTACCATTCGGGTAAAGGCAAAAATCGTACAGCCTTAAGATATTCTCGTAAGGCTATTATTATCAACTTAAAATACTAAGACTATGGAACACCCTGAGAACAGTGAGGAGTACAAGGGATTGACTGTTAACAAGGGTATCGAACAACCCTCCAGTATAAATCCTTATTTGAACCTGAGAAAGAAACCCAAGCGCCGTCAGTTTACCGTAGGCGAGTACGTGGAAGGTATCGTAAAAGGCGATGTAACCGTACTTAGTCAGGCTGTCACGCTGGTAGAGAGTGTGAAACCCGAGCATCAGGCAGTCGCACAGGAGGTTATCGAAAAATGTCTGCCGTATTCAGGCAATTCTATCCGTGTGGGTATCAGTGGTGTTCCCGGAGCGGGGAAGAGTACGTCGATTGATGTATTCGGCCTGCATGTGCTGGAACGTGGAGGTAAGCTGGCTGTACTGGCTATCGACCCTAGCAGTGAGCGTTCGAAAGGAAGTATTTTGGGAGATAAAACCCGTATGGAAAAACTTTCCGTTCATCCAGATTCCTTTATCCGCCCCAGCCCTTCTGCCGGTTCGCTGGGTGGTGTAGCCCGTAAAACCCGTGAAACGATTATCTTGTGCGAAGCAGCAGGTTTCGATAAAATTTTTGTCGAAACAGTGGGAGTAGGGCAGAGCGAAACAGCCGTTCATTCGATGGTGGATTTCTTCCTGCTGATACAGCTTGCCGGAACAGGAGATGAACTGCAAGGTATCAAGCGTGGTATAATGGAGATGGCAGACGGTATCATCATCAACAAGGCTGATGGTAATAACATCGAGAAGGCGAAGCTGGCTGCTGCTCATTTCCGTAATGCACTGCATCTGTTTCCGGCTCCTGAATCGGGATGGACACCACAGGTACTGACATATTCAGGTTTTTATGGCATCGGAATCAAGGAGATCTGGGACATGGTGTACAATTATATCGACTTTGTGAAGAAGAACGGATACTTTGATTACCGCCGCAACGAACAGGCTAAATACTGGATGTACGAAACGATAAACGAGCATTTGCGTGATAGTTTCTACAATAATCCGGCTATCGCTTCGATGCTTACAGCTCAGGAACAGGAGGTATTGCAAGGAAAGGCTACTTCGTTCTCGGCTGCGAAAAAGTTGCTCGATACATATTTCGGTAATCTTTGATTGCTGGGCTTGCGACGGAGTACATAATTTCTCTGAAAATTTTTGTACGAACTTGCTGAACTTTCGTACAGAAAATAAAAAAACATCGAGATATTTTTGGCAGAAATTGCTGATATTATAGAAACTCTTTCTGAAGGTCTTTTTTAAAAGCCTTTGGGAAGAGTTTTTTTATTGTTATCGCTGTGTGATAAATTTATCAATAGGTTGATTCTCAGTTGTATTTAAGGCTTTGAAAACTCTGTTGTATCGATGAATAAACCAACTGCTATATTACAAGCGACTATGAGCTTTCGGAAATGTTTTGTCGGACAGAAATGTTTTATTATGCATTGGTCACAGCAAAATCTTCATGGATAGTTGTGCTTTATTACAATTGACTTGGTAGGAAATTTACTTTTTTCAGAAAAAAACAACAGAATATTTGGTTTATAAAATAAACTACTTTATATTTGTGATGTAATAGAAATAGGAATAAACGCGCGGATTTCTATTTTTTTTGCAGTAGTAGTTTATAAAATAAACTGTTTTATCTTTTAAAAATGTAAGGAGTATGGAAGAAAAGAAGATGTTTACAGAAAAAGAGAGTCTGGAACTGATTTCCCAGATGATTCAAATGACGAAAGAAAATTTGGAACGGGGTAGTGGCAATGTTTTTCTGATTTATGGATATGCTGCAGTAGTGCTTTCTGTAGTTGTATATGCAGCCGTGTATATCACAGGCAGACCGTTGTGGAACGCCTTGTGGTTTTTGATGTTTATTCCTGCCATTGTTATGAAAGTACTTCAGGTTCGTAAGAAACCTTCTGTGGTAACACATATGGATAAGATGCTTGCTCATACCTGGTGCATCGTAGGATCGTTGTTCGGACTGACTGTTGTGGCCATGCTACTGATAGGTATGGTGATTGGTTCGTGCAATTTTGGCTTGATGCTTCCGCTGTGTTTACTATATGCGGGTATAGGAACTTCGATTACCGGTCTGATTGTTCGGGTTCCAGCCCTGGTGTATTCACCTCTTGTTGCCTTTTTGGTTGCTGTCTATATGCTGATGGTACTGACAAATGGCGGTAGAGTGGCTCCGGAATGGAATCTATATTTCGGTTTTTCTTTCTTGCTTATGATGGTGATACCAGGACATTTGTTGAATAAAAAAGCCGCTGCTTATGCTTGCTGAACTAGATCCGTTGATACACTCGCAACTGCGTCTGGCGATTATGTCTATCCTATTATCGGTAGATGAGGCCGACTTTGTATACTTGAAAGAGAAGACTGAATCTACTGCCGGTAATCTCAGTGTGCAACTGGATAAACTGAGCAAGGCGGGATACATTCAGGTAGAGAAAGAGTTTGTCGGAAAAAAGACTCGTACATCGTGCCGGATTACAGAAACAGGCAGAAAAGCGATGGAAGAATATATAAAGGCACTGAAGACTTATCTGGATTTGTAGGATAAGAGAAACACGTTCGGAAAGAAGAAAAGGTAGAGGCCGGAATTCCAATTCAAGAAAGAAGAGCTATTGGTTTAGATAAGTGTCCGATAAACATATATGAATATGAGCTTATCAGCATTGTTCCTGTAGATAACCTGCATAGCTGAATTCTGTAGGATAATTGCTTGTTCATCAATACTCTATCTTTGGATTGAAGATTCTTGTCAGACTGCAATAATTGATTTGTACGCTAATCATCCTAATCTGTAATAAAAAAGGTTCTATCACCCCATAGCGGGAAAATGATAGAACCTTTTTGTATTTTATTCTTGTAATTTACAATCAGAAACCAGCCAGGCTTACAATCTTGTCGACTGCTGCACTAAGTCCGTCAGGATTCTTACCGCCGGCAGTTGCAAAGTGAGGCTGACCACCACCACCACCTTGGATCAGTTTGGCAGCTTCGCGAACCAGTTGTCCGGCATTCAGTCCGGCCTTCACCTGATCGTCGCTCATGGTAACAGTAAGCAACGGCTTGTTTTCGAATACGCTACCAATTACTACGAACAAGTTTTCAGGGAACTGTCCTTTCAACTGGAAGGCAATATTCTTGACTGCGTCAGCTGGCATCGGAAGAACAGCCTGAATAACTTTCACACCGTTGATTTCTTTTGCACCTTCAATCAGCTTGTTCTTTACAGCAGCTTCTTTTTCCTTCATGAATTCTTCCATCTGTTTCTTCAGACCGGCATTTTCTTCGATGTATTTCGAGATAGCGGCTTTCAGGTCGGGAGCGTTGTTGAACAAAGCTTTCAGATCGTTGATAGTATCTTGTACAGTATCGAACATTTCTTCAACCTTCGCACCTGTAACAGCTTCGATACGGCGTACACCGGCAGCAACAGAGCTTTCTGAGATAATCTTCACCATACCAATCTTTCCTGTTGCCGATACGTGAGTACCACCACAGAATTCGATAGATGAACCGAACTGTACGACACGTACTTCGTCGCCATATTTTTCACCGAACAAAGCGATTGCACCCAGTTCTTTTGCCTTTTCGATAGGCAGGTTACGGTATTCAGTCAAAGGAACGTTTTCGCGGATTTTAGCATTAACCAGATGTTCTACTTCGCGAATCTGTTCCGGAGTTACTTTCTGGAAATGAGAGAAGTCGAAACGCAAAGAGTCAGGAGTAACAAGAGAACCCTTCTGTTCTACGTGAGTACCCAGTACCTGACGCAATGCTTCGTCCAGCAAGTGTGTACAAGAGTGGTTGGCTGCACAAGCTGCACGTTTGTCTGTATCTACACATGCCATCATCGGAGCTTCCAGATGTTCCGGAAGTTTCTTTGCTATATGGATAGGAAGATTGTTTTCCTTCTTGGTATCGATGATATCGATAGTTTCGAATTCGCTTACCAATACACCGGTATCACCTACCTGACCACCACTTTCTGCATAGAACGGAGTATCGCTCAATACAATCTGGTAAAGTGTCTGATTCTTCTGCTTAATCTGACGGTAACGCAGGATGCTTGTTTCGTATTCAGTATAGTCGTAACCTACGAAAGTTGTTTCTCCTTCTTTCAGTGTAACCCAGTCGCCTGTTTCTACGGCAGCAGCATTACGTGCGCGTTCTTTCTGTTTCTGCATTTCAGCTTCAAAGCCTTTTACGTCGGCAGTCAGACCATTTTCACGCAAAATAAGTTCAGTCAAGTCGAATGGGAATCCGAATGTATCATACAGTGTAAATGCGTCTACACCGCTGATTTCAGTCTTACCGGCAGCTTTAGTTTCAGCCATTGTCTTGTCGAGCAGACGGATACCTGTTTCCAGTGTACGGAGGAATGATTCTTCTTCTTCCTTCATAACTTTCTCGATCAATGCCTGCTGTGCTTTCAGTTCAGGATAAGCACCACCCATATTTTCAATCAGTACAGGAAGCAACTTATACATGAATACTTGTTTCTGTCCGAGGAAAGTGTAAGCGTAGCGAACGGCACGGCGCAGGATTCGGCGGATTACGTAACCAGCCTTTGCATTAGACGGCAACTGTCCGTCGGTAATAGAGAAAGCGATGGTACGGATATGGTCGGCTACTACGCGCATAGCTACGTCTACCTTTTCATCGTCGCCATACTTCTTGCCAGACAAATCGCCGATTGCCTTGATGATAGGCTGGAAAACGTCAGTATCGTAGTTGGATGTCTTGCCTTGCAAAGTACGTACCAGACGTTCGAATCCCATACCGGTATCGATAACTTTTGCTGGAAGCGGTTCCAGTGTTCCGTCAGCCTTACGGTTGTACTGCATGAACACCAGGTTCCAGATTTCGATAACCTGCGGATGATCTTTGTTAACCAGTTCACGTCCCGGAACGGCAGCCTTTTCTTCAGCCGAACGCGAGTCGATATGAATTTCTGAACAAGGACCGCAAGGACCTGTATCACCCATTTCCCAGAAATTATCGTGTTTGTTACCGTTGATGATATGATCTTCTGGGAAGAATTGTCCCCAGTAGCCTGCTGCTTCGTCATCGCGGGAAATACCTTCGCTCGGGCTTCCTTCGAATACGGTTACATACAGATCTTTCGGATCAAGTTTCAGTACGCTTACCAGGTATTCGTATGCCCAGCTGATAGCCTCTTTCTTGAAGTAGTCGCCGAAAGACCAGTTACCCAGCATTTCGAACATGGTATGATGGTATGTATCGTGACCTACTTCTTCCAGGTCGTTATGTTTTCCACTCACACGCAAGCACTTCTGTGAGTCGGTTACACGTTTGTATTTCGCAGGATGGTTACCCAGAATAATATCTTTAAACTGGTTCATACCTGCATTGGTGAACATCAATGTCGGGTCGTCTTTGATGACCATCGGTGCTGAAGGCACAATCTGATGTCCTTTCGACTCAAAGAATTTTACAAATGAGTCGCGGATTTCGTTTGCTGTCAACATAATGCTTATAATGTCTTGTAGTTAATATTCTCAAAATTGATTTGCAAAGATAATCGGTTTTATTATTTTTGTCCGTATGTTTGATGCAAAAACTTGACATGTTGCATCTTAAAATTTTTCAAAATTAGATTTGAATGCGTAAAGTCTATTATATTTATAATCCGAAAACGCGTACATACGACCGTATTTATCCCACTATGCGCCAGCGGGCGATGAGCTATTTGCGGCGTCTGTTTGTGGGTATGGGACTGGGTGCAGGATGTTTTATCATCCTGTTGCTGATTTTCGGTTCTCCTTCGGAAAAGGACCTGCGTGTGGAAAATTCGCGCTTACTTTCACAATATCATATTTTATCTACCCGTCTGGACGAGGCTCTTGGTGTGATGCAGCAGCTTCAGCAGCGTGATGATAATCTGTACCGGGTGATTATGCAGGCAGATCTCGTGGCGGATGCCTTGCGTTCGGCCAGTTATGGTAAAACAAACCGTTACGAGGATTTGATGGATATGGCAAATGCCAAGCTGGTAGTGAATACTACTCAGAAGATGGACTTGCTTTCACGTCAGATTTATATGCAGTCGAAATCGTTTGACGAGGTGGTAGAGTTGTGTAAGAAACAGGATGATATGCTGGCATGTATTCCTGCTATCCAGCCGGTGGCCAACAAGGATTTGAAGCAGACGGCTTCGGGATATGGAAATCGTATCGACCCTATTTATAAGACTGTTAAGTTTCATGCGGGCATGGACTTTTCGGCAAACGTGGGTACACCGGTGTATGCCACTGGAAACGGTACGGTACAGAAAGCAGGCTGGGAAGGATTGTATGGCAACTGTATTGTCATTAATCATGGTTTCGGTTATGTCACCCGATATGCTCACTTGAGTAAAATTGATGTGAAGGTAGGGCAGAAAGTAGTGCGTGGAGAAACTATTGGCAAGGTAGGAAGTACGGGAAAGAGTACCGGACCGCATTTACACTACGAAGTGCATCTGAAAGGGCAGATTATGAATCCGGTGAACTATTACTTCATGGATTTGGATGCGGATGATTACGACAAGATGATTCAGATTGCTGCCAATCACGGTAAGGTATTCGATTAATATTACAGACTAAACAGAAAGGACATGGCTTTGAAGAGCGATAAAAATTTGAAATTATATTATTCTATTCGTGAAGTGGCGGAAATGTTTGATGTAAACGAGTCGCTTTTGCGCTATTGGGAGAAGGAGTTTCCTATAATTGCTCCCAAGAAGGCGGGAGGAAATATCCGGCAGTATACGAAAGAGGATATTGAAAATATTCGCCTGGTATATCATCTTGTAAAAGAAAAGAAAATGACTCTTGCCGGAGCCAGACAGCGTTTGAAGCAGAATAAAGAAAGCATTCGTGATACGGCCGAAATCATCGACCGCTTGCGGCGTATCAAAGAAGATTTGCTCAGTATACGTAAGGAGCTGGATTATCTCACCTGATGCTTGCAGGTGTGAATTGTTTGGCTGGTGACTTAATTCTAGGTCTTTTTAAGCGATCATCAGACTTTTTCCGGACGTCGTATATGCGAGGAAACAACGAAAAACAACAATAAAAATGGCATATGAAGTGATTATGGTTTATCATCTTCATATGCCATTGTATTTTTTAGGGATATTTGCTGAATATCTTTATTTCGTCTTAATGGTTGTAATCTGTTATTGTCATCATCAGAAAGATACGTCTTTTTAGTCGGCAATTGTATCTTCAAAGTTTTCGATACGGGTTACTTTCTTGATGTGATCTATCTTTTTGAGGTTTGTACAGATGGTATTCACATCATCTACATCGTGTACGTAAAGCTGAATGCGACCTTCGAAAATACCATCGTTCGATTCAATATTCAATTTATGAATATTTACATTCAACTGTTGAGATATAACTTGTGTAACTTGATTGAGGACTCCTATGCCGTCTATACCTTTAATGTATACATTGACCGGGAAGTTTAATGCTTTGCCTGTTTCCCATTCTACAGCAAGCAGTCGGTTACCGAAACTGGTCTTCAGCTGGGCTGCAATCGGGCACTGGCGTTTATGAATGACAATACGGTTGTTATCGTCAATGTAACCAAGTACATCATCCCCCGGAATCGGTTTACAGCAATCAGCCAGAATGTAATTCTTCTGAATGGCATCAGGAGTCAGCTTGATGATTTTCTTTTTGTCTATATTCAGTGCAGGCTGTTCAGCTTGTTTCTCTTCCTGCTTGTTTTTACTGGTTCCTCCGAATGCAAAGCTGATATATTTCTTCCAGTTGGTAGGCGATGGCTTTTCCTTCAGTTCGTTTTTGTCTGCTTCACCTAATGAGAATATTCCCTGACCGATATTTAAGGTCAGTTCATCGTAATTCTTTACGTGATGCAGGTTGCAGAGCTTCTTGATATTCTCATCATTTGACGGCAGGTTTTCCTGATGGAAGAAATCGGTAAGCATATCTTCACCTTTCTGCTGCATCTCTTTCTTTTCACGCTTCAGAATAGCTTGTATCTTAGCTTTGGCTTTTGCTGTGGTGGCAAAGTTTATCCACGAAGGCTGTACCTTTTGTGATTTGGAAGTAAGTATTTCTACCTGATCACCACTTTGTAGCTTGTGGCTTAGTGGAACCAGTTTATGGTTTACCTTAGCTCCGATACAGTGACTGCCCAGGAATGTATGGATAGAGAAAGCAAAATCGAGTGCCGTACAGTTTTGCGGCATAGTCTTGATTTCTCCTTTGGGGGTGAAGACAAAAATTTCGGATGCAAACAGGTTCAGTTTGATGGTATCGAGGAAATCGAGCGCATCAGGCTGTGGATCGTCCAGAATTTCCTTAATGGTCTTCAGCCACTTGCTCAGTTCTCCTTCATCTTCACTGCCTCCACCTTCCTTGTATTTCCAGTGAGCTGCAAATCCTTGCTCGGCAACGTCGTTCATGCGTTCACTTCTGATTTGCACTTCAATCCATTGCCCTTTGTTACTCATCAGTGTCACGTGCAGTGCTTGATAGCCATTAGCTTTCGGATGGCTTACCCAGTCGCGCAGACGGTCGGGGTGGGGCTTGTATATTTTCGAGATAGCTACATAGATATCGAAACAGTCGTTCAGTTCCTCTTCTTCGTTTCTTGGAGTAAAGATGATGCGCACAGCAAGGATATCGTAGATTTCTTCGAACGTGATATGCTTGGTCTGCATCTTGTTCCAGATGGAATAAGGAGATTTTACACGTGCCAGAATGCGATAAGGTATTTTCATCTTATCCAGTTGTGCACGTATAGGAGCTGTAAACTCGGTAAAGACGCTTTCGCGCTCTGCCTGAGTAGCTTGCAGCTTGTCTTGTATCTCTTTGTAAGTTTCCGGATGTTCGTATTTGAAACTCAGGTCTTCCAGTTCTGTTTTTATGCGGTTCAGACCTAGTCTGTTGGCAAGAGGAGCATAGATGTAAAGGGTTTCTCCCGCAATCTTATATTGTTTGCTGGGAAGCATGGAACCGAGGGTACGCATGTTGTGCAGACGGTCGGCTATTTTTATCAGAATGACTCGGATGTCGTCATTCATTGTAAGCAGGAGCTTTTTGAAATTTTCAGCCTGAGCCGAAGCGCGGTCGCCGAAAATGCCTCCGGATATTTTTGTCAGTCCGTCTACAATCTGTGCAATTTTAGGTCCGAACAGATTTTCTATATCTTCCACCGTATAGTCGGTATCCTCTACTACATCATGCAGCAAAGCCGAACAGATGGAGGTAGACCCCAGTCCGATTTCTACACACGCAATGCGTGCTACCGCAATAGGGTGCAGTATATAAGGTTCGCCCGAACGGCGTCGTACACCTTTATGTGCTTGCTTGGCAAAATTAAATGCTTTGGTGATTATTTCTACTTTTTTGCGGTGCTTGCTTTCCAGGTATCGATCTAAAAGTTCTTGAAAGGCATCATTTATTTGCTTTTCATCTGCTTGCTCTTGTGTAAGTTTTTCATCCGTCATTGTATTACTCCCTTAATCTATATTGCAAAAATAAAGAAAATAAAGAATTTAACAAGTAGAATGAAGTTTTTTCTTACAAAGCTATGGAAAAGGAAGATAGAAAAATGAAAAACCATCCTGACAAATCTTGGGATTGTCGGGATGGTTTTTATGATATTTCGGTGTAAAAATATGATACTTATCGGATGCGGAGTGATCTTCCGGCACGTATGTTACTGCCTTCGATTCCGTTCAATCTGCGTAACTGCGATACGCTTACTCCATATTTGGCTGCAATGCCTCCCAAGGTTTCTCCGTTTCTGATTCTGTGATAAACGGCTTTTCCTGATTTGGCAGACGATTTAACATCGGCTACTTCTACTTTGCTGCGTCGTGTCTGATAGACCTCCGGTTTATAGTTATAGATGCTGTCTTCGTTTTCGAGGAAACAGCTCATCATCTTGTTGGACAGGCGAAGCGCATAAGGCTTCTCATTTCCAGGAATGATGTCTTTTTTAAACTCCGGATTCAAGGCACGAAGTTCATCGATGTTTGAGTTGCATACGGCGGCTATCTGCTGGAGGTTGAGCGGACGAGATATGTGTATAGTATCTGTTCCTTCCGGCATTCTCATTTCCAGCGGGCTGATGTTATGCTCACAGTAATAGGTCATGATATAGTTTGCAGCGATAAATGCCGGCACATATCCACGAGTTTCCTGAGGCAGATAATTGTATAGCTTCCAGAAGTCCTTTTCTCCTCCCGAACGTCGGATAGCTTTGTTTATTGTGCCCGGACCGCAATTGTAAGCCGCAAGTACCAGATTCCAGTCGTGATAGATATCGTATAAGTCTTTCAGATAACGTGCTGCGGCACGAGTAGATTTGATCGGGTCACGACGTTCGTCTATCAGACTGGTTACTTGCAGTCCGTAAATTTTACCTGTAGCCAGCATGAACTGCCATAAGCCTACGGCTCCCTGACGGGAAGTTGCCATCGGGTTTAAGGCCGATTCGATTACAGGAAGATATTTTAACTCCAGCGGCAGGTCGTGCAAGTCGAGTGCCTCTTCGAAGATGGGCATGTAGAAATTATTAGCACTCAGCATGAATGCAATCTTCTGTCGCAAGCGGGTAGCATACATGTCGATAAATTTGCGCACCACTTCGTTATACGGCATTTCGATGATGGCCGGAATACGTTGCAGACGATCCATGTAGATAGAGTCGCTTACTTCCGGATTGGTAGAAGTCGCAGTACAGTTTTCTCCCAGATTGATATAATTTTTCGAAATCCAGTCCAGATATAAACTGTCTGTTTCAGAAAGCATACCTTCGGGCAAATCGGCAGCTGCCTCCACACCTGAACTGGAGCGGACGACAATACTCTTTTCCGTTTGTTGGGCAAAGAGGGGCGAAAAGCTAAGGAAGGCGAGTATGCCAATACATAGTTTTTTCATAATTTAAAATCTAATACTGCATTGCAAGCCTATTCCTTGAGGAAGCTTGCGGTATGCATCGTTAAATATTGCAGGTTCCAGTGTCATTCCCAGATCGTTCGATATATCGAAGTTCGATAGCTCAGCGTCGACATATGCGTCGATTACCGACAACAGATAAACCCCGATGAAAGCAATTATACTTAAATCTCGCTGACGACGGAAGACATCTTTTCGTTTACGGAACAACTCTTGATAATAATCGAGTCTGTTTTGTACATCTTCTTTGGTATATCCGGCTGGCAGGAAATCCATATAACTGTCGTTATTCGGATTGTCACTCATGATGTCCTGATATGCCTGTGTATAATCCTTATACATCTTGCTGTTCCAGGTCAATGCATAAGTACATCCCACGAAACCTCCATAAACGATAGGCAGTTTCCAATACTTCCGGTTGTATATCTGACCTGCTCCGGGTATGGCAAGCGACAGCCAGATAGAATTATTGGGAGTGGGAAGCCATTTCTTTTTCTCCTTTATGGTTACAGGTTTCCGGCTTTGCAAAGAGTCACTCTGACGCATAAGTCTGGCCGTATCTACCGGAGCTTCCAGTTCCTCGATGCGCTTTTGACGTATATTCAGCGTATCGGGTAAAGCAAGGCGGTCGGCCACGTTTTGTGCGCGTATCGAATCGGCATTCAGTAAGCCTTTCCGGTGCTTGAGTGCACGTTGTGCATATCCTTCCGTACTTCCTCCCCATGCGAAACAGAGTATCAGTACGATATACAATACATATGTAAACGATCGTTCTCTCAAAACTTGTCCTTTTTATTCTTTTGGTTTCAATGAGTCCAGTATCTCCATGATTCTTTCCAGATCAGCTTCGTTGCTGAACGGGATACTGATTTTACCTTTTCCTTTGTTGCTGCACGAAAGCTGCACCTTTGTACCGAAGAAGGTACACAGATGATTTTGCAACATCGTATATTCTTCAGACAGTTTGGCGCCTTTGGGAGCAATCTTCTTGCCTCCCGACTCTACGCTTTCGCCGGCTGAAAGGGCTTTTACTATTTCTTCTACCTTGCGGACCGAATACCCTTGGGTGATTATTTCGTTGAAAATACGTATCTGTGTCTTCGGGTCATCCAGCGCAAGCAAGGCACGTGCGTGCCCCATATCTATTTCTTTATTTTTCAGTGCAACCTGTATCGGAGCAGGAAGTTTAAGCAGTCGCAGGTAATTGGCGATGGTAGTACGCTTCTTGCCTACACGTTCGCTCAGACGTTCCTGAGTCAGTTCATATTGTTCGATCAGATGCTGGTAGGCGAGAGCTATTTCCAGCGAGTTCAAGTCCTCGCGCTGGATATTCTCTATCAGAGCCATTTCCATTACATTCTCATCGTCGGCAGTACGGATGTAAGCAGGAATAGTCTTCAGTCCTGCCTGTATAGAAGCACGGTAACGTCGTTCTCCTGCTATTATCTGATATGAATCCTCATTCAGCTTGCGTAAAGTGATAGGTTGTATGATGCCGATTTCAGCTATTGAGTCGGCAAGTTCTTGCAGGGCAATCGGATCGAACTCGCGGCGTGGCTGGTTCGGGTTTACCGAGATTTTACTCAGTTCCACTTCGTTGATGGAAGAAGAGCCCGAAGTCTTAACCTCGTCGTTTGTAGAAATCAGCGCGTCGAGTCCTCTGCCCAGTGCAAATTTTTTCTGTACGGCCATATTTGTTTATTCTTTCAGCTTTCTATGCTTCTTAATTTTTGTTTATAATTTCGTTTGCCAAAGCCAGGTGGTTTTTTGCTCCTGTAGAATCCGCATCATACAAGATGGCAGGTATTCCGTGGCTGGGAGCCTCACTCAGTTTGACGTTTCGCTGGATAATGGTTTTGAATACCAGTTCCTGGAAATGACGTTTCACTTCGTCGTATATCTGGTTTGCCAGACGCAGACGTGAGTCGAACATTGTAAGCAGGAAACCCTCTATTTCCAGCGAAGGGTTCAGTTTTGTCTTGATTATCTTGATGGTGTTCAGCAGCTTGCTGATACCTTCCAGTGCAAAATATTCGCATTGTACCGGAATGATGACTGAATCGGCAGCTGTCAGTGCGTTGATGGTAATCAGCCCCAGCGACGGTGAACAGTCTATCAGAATATAATCGTATTCACTTTTCATCGGCTCTAATGCCTTTTTCATAATCTTCTCACGATTTTCCAGGTTCAGCATTTCGATTTCTGCTCCCACGAGGTCGATGTGAGAAGGAATAATATCCAATCCGTCAATATCGGTCGTGTAAATAGCTTCCCGTATATCGGTCTGATTGATAAGACATTCATAAATAGAACAATCTATTTCTTTTAAATCTACTCCCAGACCGGATGAAGCATTCGCCTGCGGGTCGGCATCGACTACCAGCACTTTCTTCTCGAGAGTTGCTAATGATGCAGCCAGATTAATGGTTGTAGTAGTCTTACCTACGCCACCTTTTTGGTTGGCTAAAGCAATAATTTTTCCCATATTAATCAGTTTATCTGATTGCGAAGTAACAAATAATCGTCGAAACTATGTATCAGCAAATGTCTACATTTCTTGAAAATGTTGATAACTTACGGCTTTTGTTAATAACTTCGGCGAGGCAAAGATAACGATTTATCTGTAATTATTCGTCGTGGTTTGGGAAGATTAATATTTGTTGTAACTTTACCGGCGATTATTAATGGAGAAATATATGACAAACGAAAGACCTCTTTTATTGCTGTCGAATGATGATGGCGTGAATGCCAAAGGAATACAAGAACTTATCGCTGCGTTACGCACTGTTGCCGACCTCATTGTTGTTGCGCCCGACGGGCCGCGTTCGGGTTCATCGGGAGCCATTACTTCCGAGCATCCGCTTCGCTGTACAAAGATGCGTCAGGAGCCGGGACTCATTGTATATAAGTGTTCGGGAAGTCCTGTCGACTGTGTCAAACTTGCTTTGCACGCTTTGGTTCCCCGTAAGCCCGATATGGTGATAGGAGGTATTAATCATGGCGACAACTCGTCGGTCAATGTACACTACTCTGGTACGATGGGAGTGGTGATAGAAGGATGCCTGAAAGGAATCCCCTCGGTAGGATTTTCGCTTTGTAATCATAGTGCGGATGCTGATTTTTCTGCAACGCTGCCTTATGTGCGCCGCATTGTAGAAGAAGTGCTTGCAAAGGAACTTCCCGTAGGTAAGTGTCTGAATGTGAATTTCCCTGATACAAACGAACTGAAAGGTGTGCGTATCTGCCGTCAGACTGATGGGGTATGGACCAATGAATTTGTTAAGGCAGATCATCCGCGTGGCGGATATTATTACTGGCTGACAGGTGAGTATCAGAATAACGAGCCTGATGCTGAAGATACCGATCACTGGGCGTTGGAACACGGTTACGTGGCTATTACTCCTACGCAAATTGATGTGACGGCATATTCGCTGATGGAAGACTTGAAACACTGGAACTGGAACGTATGAAATATTATCTGATAGTAGGAGAGGCATCGGGCGACTTGCATGCATCGAACCTGATGCGTGCTTTGCAGCACGAAGATCCGCAGGCCGAATTTCGTTTTTTCGGAGGCGATTTGATGAAGGCGGTGGGAGGTACTTGCGTAAAGCATTACCGTGAACTGGCATATATGGGTTTTATTCCTGTACTGCTTCACTTGCGTACTATTTTCCGTAACATGGACTACTGCAAGAAGGATGTTGAAGCGTGGCAGCCAAATGTGCTGATCCTCGTTGATTATCCGGGATTTAACCTGAAGATAGCCGAATATATCAAACAGCATACGCGGATACCTGTCTACTATTATATTTCGCCTAAGATTTGGGCTTGGAAGGAATATCGCATCAAAAATATCAAGCGCGATGTAGATGAACTGTTTTCTATTCTGCCTTTCGAGGTCGATTTTTTCAAGAAACACCAGTATCCGGTGCATTATGTGGGCAATCCTTGTGTCGACGCTGTGGATGATTTCCGGAAGAATGGTGAGGAAACTTTCAGTGAATTTATTGCTGCCAATGGGTTGGAAAACAGACCGGTCATAGCCTTACTTGCAGGAAGTCGCCGGCAGGAAATCAAAGATAATCTGTCGCGTATGATTGAGGCGGCACGCAGTTTTCCGCAGTATCAGTTTGTGGTGGCGGGAGCTCCTGGTATTGAGCCTGATTTCTACAAACAATATATCGACAGCAGCACGAAGATTGTGTTCGGGCAGACTTACCGTTTGTTGCAGCAGGCTGAGGCTGCACTGGTTACTTCGGGAACAGCTACGCTCGAAACGGCTTTGTTCCGTGTACCTCAGGTAGTATGTTACTATACGGCAGCAGGCAAGTTGGTTTCTTTCCTTCGCAGGCATATCTTGAAGGTGAAATACATTTCATTGGTAAATCTGATAGCCGACCGTGAAGTGGTAACTGAACTGGTTGCCGACGGTATGACGGTTGCCAATATAAAAAAGGAATTGGCTAAGATTGTACCGGGAGGAAGCGGACGTCCACTTATGCATTCAGAATACGACCGGCTGATAGCAATTTTAGGAGAACCCGGAGCATCGGAACGTGCTGCATCTCAGATTACAGCTTTGTTAAAGTCGAATCACAAAGCCTGATACCATTGGTTTCTGTTTTTACATGGAGACTTTGTTGAAAGAAGAGCAAAAGTGTAGAAAAACTTCTTGATGTTTTTTTTATTTTTTGTACGAATTTCAGACATAATAAGCCCTTCATTTCTTCTGCTTATCAATGCGTTGTGAATCAGTTTGTTGCATAGCAAGATGCATATCTGAAACGTATAGAAGAAATGAAGGGCGATTTTTATGCTCTTATGCAAGGATAAGTCCTACCAGATACAGGTATACTACAGCTGCTGGAACGGCCATCAAAGTACTGTCGAAGCGGTCGAGCATACCTCCGTGTCCAGGCAGGATATTGCTTGAATCTTTAATGCCGAGGGTACGTTTCATCAGCGATTCGGTCAGGTCACCCCATGTTCCAAATACTACTACAGTCAGTCCCAGTCCAATCCATACACCGGTGCTCAGGAATGTAAAGAAGTGTGCCAAAACGATGGCTGCAATGATGCTGAACACAGCTCCACCGATAGAACCTTCCCACGATTTCTTTGGGGAAATACGTTCGAACAGACGGTGTTTTCCAAACAGCATGCCGGTACAGTAAGCACCCGTATCGTTTACCCAGTTGAAGATAAAAATGGATAAGGGCAGTATAGGGTTATACTGAGATACGCTTTCTGTTGCGCTGCTGTGGTAAGCCAGTACGTTGAGCAAAGCGAATGATAAGGCAATATATATCTGGCTCATCATGGCATATGCCCAGTTATTGAGCGGATTAGGTCGCTTCTTGTACAATTCACTGATAAACAGATAAAGTATCAGGAAGAGATAAGGGATGAATATCTCATTCGCTCCCGGCACTACTCCGATATATCCGAAACAGAGGAATAAGAACAAACCAGCCAGAATGGATATAGGTTTGTTCATGTGCGTATGCTCCATTCGGTTGACAATGTTTCCGAATTCATTGATCGTAAGTGCACTGATCAATGCAAACAAAATTGTAAATGAAATGGGCCCTCCCAGAATACAGCCTACAAGTACGGCTACGAATATCACTCCTGTGATGGCTCGTTGAAGAAAATTGCTTTTCACGGCAGTAAGGTTTTAATGTTTATTATTAAAAATACTTTTGTCACTCAGTAAGCTCGTTTGGAGCCTTCTGAATGACAAAAGTTATGTTATCTGTTGTTTATCAGATGATTGTCAGGCTTGCTTTTCCTCATCTTGTGTAGCAGAAGTTCCGGAGTTTTCAGTCTGTTCCTTAGTTTCCGGTTCAGATGCTGTTGCAGCTTCTTCTGTCTTTTCGGGAGCAGGAAGAGCTTTTTCTTCAGCAGCCATGATTTCTTCCGAACGAGATGCCCATGGACGCTTTCCGAATATCTTTTCTACATCTTCTGCAAAGATGACTTCACGGTCTATCAGAAGCTGTGCCAACTGGTTGTGACCTTCCTTGTGCTCTTGCAACAATGCCTTGGCACGAGCATATTGTTCGTTGATCATCTTCTGCACTTCCTGGTCAATCAGTTCAGCAGTATGTTCACTGTAAGGTTTGTTGAAGCTGTATTCGTCATTGCTGTAATAACATAAGTTAGGCAACTTGTCGCTCATACCTGCATATGCTATCATGCCGTAAGCTTGTTTGGTAACTCGCTCCAGGTCATTCATAGCACCGGTTGAGATGTGACCGATAAATACTTCTTCGGCAGCACGTCCTCCCAGCGTAGCACACATTTCGTCCAACATCTGTTCCTTGGTTGTAATCTGACGTTCTTCGGGCAGATACCATGCTGCTCCCAATGCACGTCCGCGAGGAACGATTGTAACCTTAATCAGCGGATTGGCATGTTCCAGGAACCATGAAATCGTAGCATGTCCTGCTTCGTGCAGCGCAATGGCACGTTTCTCTGCTGCTGTCATAACCTTGGTTTTCTTTTCCAGACCACCGACTATACGGTCGATTGCAGCCAGAAAGTCATCTTTTCCCACTGACGGTTTTGAGTGGCGGGCAGCTATCAGAGCAGCTTCATTACAAACATTGGCAATATCAGCTCCACTGAATCCCGGAGTCTGGCGAGCCAGCAAGTCAACGTCTACCGTATTATCCAGTTTCAATGGGCGGAGATGTACGCCAAATACTTCTTTACGTTCGTTCAAGTCGGGCAGATCTACATAAATCTGTCGGTCGAATCGTCCGGCACGAAGCAAGGCCTTATCCAAAATATCTACACGGTTGGTTGCAGCCAGGATAATAACTCCACTGTTTGAACCAAATCCGTCCATTTCTGTAAGTAGCTGGTTCAGGGTGTTCTCGCGTTCATCATTACCTCCCATGCTCGGATTTTTTCCACGGGCACGACCTACGGCATCGATCTCATCGATAAAGATGATACAAGGTGACTTCTCTTTAGCCTGGCGGAATAGGTCGCGTACGCGTGAAGCTCCCACTCCGACAAACATTTCAACGAAGTCGGAACCTGATATAGAGAAGAAAGGTACGTCAGCTTCGCCTGCAACAGCTTTGGCAAGCAATGTCTTACCTGTTCCCGGAGGACCTACTAACAGGGCTCCTTTAGGTATCTTTCCTCCCAGTTCCGTATACTTTTGAGGTTGTTTCAGAAATTCTACTATTTCCTCTACTTCCTGTTTAGCTGCTGCCTGACCAGCAACATCCTTGAAAGTGATGCGGTTTGCTCCTTTTTCGAAAAGCTGTGCTTTGCTTTTTCCTACACTGAACACACTTCCGGCTCCTCCCGGACCTCCGCCACCACTCATACGTCTCATGGCGAACATCCATATTCCTATTAATAATAAGAAAGGAGCAATGTTCCAGAAAATCATACCAAAATAATTGGTTTGCTTTTCGTAGCTGATAGAACCTGTAAAGTTTCCGCTGTCTTGTTCTTCGTCAAGGAATTTATCGAGTGCTTCCATTGAGCCTATCTTGACATTTACAGAAGGACTTCTTCCTACTTTATTAGCATCCTTTCCGAACACATCAACAATGTTTTCAGGCTTGATGAACATATCTACGGTGTTGTCATCGTAAGCAATGATTTTACTTGCATATCCTTTGCTTACCATTTCCTTGAATTCGGTATAGGTTATTTCCTTGCTAGCGCTTCCGTCTTCGCTCGAGAAATAAAGAAAACCAAAAACAAGTGCTATTATAACGTACAGCCAACTCAAACTAGGTCGGGGTACATTAATCTTAGGTTTATTGTTGTTTAAATTTTCGCTCATACAATTTTTTTATGAAGTTAGTCAATATCGGGGAGAGATGTTAATTTGGCATCTGCCCACAGATGTTCCAGGTTGTAAAAATCTCTCACTTCAGGTAAAAAGACATGTACCAGTACATCTCCGTAGTCCATTGCAACCCATTGTGTATTACGCACACCATCCATTCCGTATACTTTATGACCGGTTGTCTTTCTGACGTATTCTTTTACTGAGTCAACGATTGCCAGAACCTGGCTGGGAGAGTTTCCCTGACAAATAACGAAGTATTTACAAATAGTATCTTCTATATTGGTTAAGTCAGCTATTACAATGTTTCTTCCTTTTTTCTCTTGAATGCCTTCTGTAATTTTCTTTACTAAGTCTTTTGTTTCGTCCATTATTATTGTTTCCGTTTTTATTTATTATTCATATATAAATTAATGTAGCAAATATACTTGCTTTTCTGTATATCACGAAGGAATGAGGCTTAATTCTCTTTTTCTTTTGTATTTTTTTGAAAAAAAAGCTCCAAAATATTGGTATATTATAAAAAAGTTGTACCTTTGCACCGTCAAAATCAAATGAGGCTGACAAAACAATAGATTTTGGGCTATGGTGTAATGGTAACACAACAGATTCTGGTCCTGTTTTTCTTGGTTCGAGTCCGAGTAGCCCAACAGATTAAAAGCATTTTGGAGAAAATCCAAGATGCTTTTTTCTTTTATATATTCTTTCGATACGTATTTGGAGCTCAAGATAAAAAGGGTCAGTAGAAATTTAGTGGGGATACGCATATAGCTTCGCAATGCGGAATAAA
>DXLM01000038.1 GCA_019414725.1 Bacteroides sp. | reverse complement strand
AGATGGGATTTAGAGGTTCTAAGAAGAACACTCCTTATGCAGCACAGATGGCTGCTCAAGATTGCGCTAAAGTAGCGTACGATCTTGGCCTGAGAAAGGTAAAAGCTTACGTTAAGGGTCCTGGAAACGGACGTGAGTCTGCTATCAGAACTGTACACGGAGCTGGAATTGAAGTTACTGAAATTATCGACGTAACTCCATTGCCTCACAACGGTTGTCGTCCTCCTAAGAGAAGAAGAGTATAATAAAGATAACCTATTTAGATGTAACTTGATTTTGTTAAATAATGGATTGCAATTCCTTTCTGTAATCGCGGCTGCAACAAATTAAGTTCATTAATAACAATTAAATTTAAAAGTAAGAAAATGGCTAGATATACTGGACCAAAAACTAGAATTGCACGTAAATTCGGTGAAGCAATCTTTGGAGCAGATAAAGTTTTATCTAAGAAAAACTATCCTCCCGGACAGCATGGTAATACTCGCCGTAGAAAAACATCAGAATATGGTGTCATGCTGGCTGAAAAACAGAAAGCAAAATATACTTACGGAGTTTTGGAAAAACAGTTCCGTAACATGTTTGAAAAGGCTGCAAGTATGAACGGTATTACCGGTGAAATCTTGTTGCAGAGCCTTGAATGTCGTCTTGATAACGTAGTGTTCCGTTTGGGTATTGCTCCTACACGTGCTGCAGCTCGTCAGTTGGTTGGTCACAAACACATTACAGTAGATGGTCAGGTTGTAAACATTCCTTCATACTCTGTAAAACCTGGACAGCTGGTAGGTGTTCGTGAAAAATCTAAGTCTTTGGAAGTTGTTGCTAACTCATTGGCTGGATTCAATCACAGCAAATATCCTTGGTTGGAATGGGATGAAAACTCTAAGACTGGTAAGTTGTTGCACAAGCCTGAAAGAGCAGACATTCCTGAAAACATAAAAGAACACTTAATCGTTGAATTGTACTCTAAATAATAATTAATTTCATGGCGATATTAGCATTTCAAAAACCTGATAAAGTATTAATGTTGGAAGCGGATTCTAAATTCGGAAAATTCGAATTCCGTCCGCTTGAACCCGGTTTCGGTATTACCGTAGGTAATGCTTTACGCCGTATTCTTCTCTCTTCATTGGAAGGTTATGCTATCAACACTATTCATATCGAAGGTGTTGAGCACGAATTTGCAACTGTTCCGGGAGTAAAGGAAGATGTCACTAACATTATCTTGAATCTGAAGCAAGTTCGATTCAAGCAAATAGTTGAGGAATTCGAAAATGAAAAGGTAAGCATTACCGTTGAGAATTCTACTGAATTTAAGGCAGGTGATATTGGTAAGTATTTGACCGGATTTGAAGTGTTAAATCCTGAATTAGTTATTTGCCATTTAGATTCAAAAGCAACTATGCAGATAGATCTTACAATCAACAAAGGTCGTGGTTATGTTCCGGCTGACGAAAACCGTGAATACTGCACCGATGTGAATGTAATTCCTATCGATTCTATTTACACTCCGATTCGTAATGTGAAATATGCGGTAGAAAACTACCGTGTAGAACAGAAAACTGACTATGAAAAGTTGGTTCTGGAAATTACTACGGATGGTTCCATTCACCCGAAGGAAGCACTGAAAGAAGCTGCTAAAATATTGATTTATCATTTCATGTTGTTCTCTGATGAAAAGATTACTCTTGAAACTTCAGATGCAGATGGTAATGAAGAATTCGATGAAGAAGTATTGCACATGCGTCAGTTGCTGAAGACCAAATTGGTTGATATGGACTTGTCAGTTCGTGCCTTGAATTGTTTGAAGGCTGCCGATGTAGAAACACTTGGTGACTTGGTTCAGTTCAATAAGACAGATCTGTTGAAGTTCCGTAACTTCGGTAAGAAATCGCTCACTGAGCTTGATGATTTGCTCGAGAGTCTGAATCTGTCGTTTGGAACAGATATTTCTAAGTATAAATTAGATAAAGAATAAAAAATGAGACATAATAAGAAATTCAACCATTTAGGTCGTACTGCTTCTCATAGAAATGCAATGTTGTCAAATATGGCATGTTCTTTGATCAAGCACAAAAGAATCACTACGACTGTTGCGAAGGCTAAAGCTTTGAAAAAGTTCGTTGAGCCTCTGATTACAAAGTCTAAAGAAGACACAACAAATTCTCGTCGTGTTGTATTTAGCAACTTGCAAGATAAGTTCGCTGTTACTGAACTGTTCAAAGAAATCTCTGTAAAGGTTGCAGATCGTCCGGGTGGTTACACTCGTATTATGAAGACTGGTCACCGTTTAGGTGATAACGCAGAAATGTGTTTCATCGAATTGGTAGACTACAATGAGAACATGGCTAAGACAGCTGCTAAGAAAGCTACTCGTACTCGTCGTTCTAAAAAATCTGCTGCAACTGAAGCACCTGCTGCTGAAGCAACTGCAGAAGCTACTACAGAGGAAGCCCCTAAAGCTGAATAATTCTGTAAACGCTATATATAATAAAAGCCGGAGTTCATTTGAACTTCGGCTTTTTTCTTTGTGTATATCATGCTACATTTTTCTAAAACCTTTTATGGGAGGATATGAGAATCAGTCATGTTATTGAAAATATATTGAGTTTTTTCTCTTATTGCTATTAGAATCTAGTAATCATATTCGATAGACTGGTTTTCAGTATTTTTTCATCACTGTCCGATGAAACTTATTGAGTCATCAAGAACTTATTGATATACATGAAATTAAATGCCAGCTTTAATAAGTGAGATAATCCGTAAAAATGACACTGATAATTAATCTATTTAATATGTTTATCGGATACTAATAATTGTTTTTATACCTCTCTCTTCTTATAGAAATGATTGCATACCATATTGATATTACTAGTTATTTTTAGCTTGAATGGCTGGTTGGACAGTAATATTTGATTTTATATTTGTACAAGCTCTAATTTGCTGTTTTTTTGCTTTGATTGCATTTTTACTGCGTTAAAGCTCTTTTGTATATCTTCATGGTATGATGAGCGTATAGGCTTTTACAATCATTCTTATTGTGGCATATATCTTATTCTTGACTTATATTTTCAAGCGTATTGTCTATTGTAACTGTGTCGTGAACGAAGGAATGTCTTTTTATTTGAGAAAAAGATAGCCAATTTTCCTTTTCACATCTTTCATACTCATTATTCGTCTTGTATCGTGATACCCATTTTCTTCATGAGGAAACATGCGTTCATATTTTGTGCCACACCTTCCCGTAATTTATAAGAGAAGCTGAGCTCATTGTCTTTTATATCCGCTTCGAAACAGTAGTTGCGTATTTTTTCCGGGAACTGATCTGCCAGTGTGCCTAGTAAAAGATCGTGTGTCGCTATGATTCCATTTGCTTGTAGATGCATGAACTGACGGATCAGATCGAGTGAACCTTTTTGTTTGTCCGCAGAGTTTGTTCCTTTTAAGATCTCATCTAAAATAATGAACAATTCTTTTTCTTCATTCAGTAAGTCGATAATGCGTTTCAATCGTTTGAGCTCGGCAAAGAAATACGATTCATTATCAGAAAGAGAATCGGATGTACGCAAGCTGGTAATGAGTTGTGCAGGATACAAGGTCAATTGCTTACAGCAAACAGGACAGCCGATACATGCCAGCAGATAGTTGACGCCAATCGTACGCAGGTATGTACTTTTTCCTGCCATGTTAGCTCCTGTTATAATTAAAAAGAACGGTCTGGATGGGATGACGGCATCATTTTTCACACATTGCTCCGCAGGCATCAATGGATGTCCCATAGCCGTTGCCACAAACTGGAAAGGTTTGTTTGAAATAGAAGGATAAGTGTATTCCGGATGATTGTATGCAAAAGTACCCAGTGAACAAAGAGCATCCAGTTCGCCTACAGTTTCCAGCCATTTCATCAGATGGCGTCCGTAGCGTTCCTTCCATCGCTCGATACGGACAACCTGTCGTAGCTGAAAGAAAATACTTCCTTCCAATATCACATAAAGTAATTGATTATTGCGAAGATCCAGCCTGTCCAGTTCTTTGGAGAGCTGCATCAGAGCTTCAGCTGGTGAATGTCCGTCGATATTAAGCCGGTCTATTAATTGTTGTAGCTTAGTTGCTTTCCATGTTTCTTGACGGGCTAATGTAATCAGTTTGGCATAACTGTTTAGTGTTTTCAGTTTTTCGCCGTATGCTTGCTGAACTAACGTTGCTCTTTTGATAATAGCGAAGCTGATAATGACAAACAGCATAAATACCAGTCCGAACCAGCTCATTGAGCACATTCCAGCCAGTCCTCCTGCAAGCAATACGATGTTAATAAGAGGTACACCCCATAATGCCAATTTTACCCATGTCGCTTGCAATAGATCTGAGGGACTCTCACTCCATCGGCGTATTTCTTCTTCGTCGGATATCTTTCCATGGTTTACTGTTCCCATTACCCGAAACTGTTCACGGAACTCATGCCTTTCGCTCATGTCCCTTACAGCCTGTTGGCGGCGTTCTATTAATGCTTTTTCTGTTAAATGCTCTTGCATCCAGCGGGCAATTGTTTCTTTTCCAATATGCGTACATGTACGGTTGATTGCTTGAAACAGCGAGCGGCGTCCGAATAAGTCGAGATCGAACGAATACGGGTGTTCCGGATTGGCAAATTCTTTTCCTTCATCAAAATCCGAGAAGTCACCTTCCAGTCCTTTCAGCTCCTCCTGGTTGATTTGTAATTGAGTTTCCAACCACTCTTTCCGTGCGAATAACCGGTTATGCAGCTTTATCAAGATCAGAAAAGGCAGAAACGTGCAACATGCTGCGCCGATCAGAACCCAGGTCCCGGCGTGAAAGAAGATAATGATAGCCGCTATTCCTGCCAGAAAAAATGCTATACGCAGCAGACTGATATGCAGAATATGTTTTTTTACTCGGATTAATTCTTTTGTCGTTTCGGTAATTCGTGAATTATACCAATCTTTGGGAGTTGTCATAAATAAAAAATGATGATTTGCGGACAAATGTAATGAAAGAGAGACTATTCTACAACCTTCAGATATTAAATACTCGAAAAATGCGGTCTAGATGCAATCATACACCGTGAGGTGCTTTAGATGTTGTAATAGCTTGCAGAAAACTAAAATATCGTTTACTATGAAGGGCTGAGATGACAGAAGCAGAAAACCAAGAAAGATAGAAAGCTAGGATATCGCTTACTATGAAGTCTGTAAGAGGTGAAATAACTATTGTGCAGCAAACTCTGGATATTTGCTTAATTTGTTGTACAAAACTTTCTGTAGTTTGTACGAATTTTAAAAAAACTTCATGATGTTTTCGGGAAAACTTCAGCTTGTTTTCTGACAATATTGGGCAAGAATCTCCATCACCTGTTTCTGGCGTGGAATAAACAAGGTTGAGAGAATTTATATATAAAAAATAGCAAGGATATTGAATGCTTACAAAAAAGTCGCTCCAGTAGACTTGGTGAGAATACTGAAGCGACCTCTTGGATTATTCATGTGGCTATCTGCCGAAAATCAAATACATTGCATAGCCTGTTCCAGATCGGCAATGATATCATCTACGTTTTCGATACCCACTGACAAACGTATCAGGTCTGGAGCTACTCCAGCTTCTATCAGCTGTTCGTCAGTCAGCTGGCGGTGAGTATGACTTGCCGGATGAAGCACGCAGGTACGTGCGTCAGCAACGTGTGTCACGATACATGCCAGTTTCAGTTCATCCATGAACTTGATAGCATCTTCACGGCTGCCTTTCAATCCGAATGCAATAACACCGCATGAACCGTTTGGCATATATTTCTGAGCCAGTTCATAGTATTTGCTGCTCTTCAGTCCGCAGTAATTTACCCATTTAACCTTTGGATTAGCTTCCAACCATTCGGCAACCTTCTGTGCATTTTCACAATGACGAGGTACGCGCAAATGCAGCGTTTCCAGTCCCAGATTCAGCAGGAAGGCATTTTCTGGTGATTGTATAGAACCGAGGTCACGCATCAGCTGTGCTGTTGCTTTAGTAATGTAAGCCATTTTGCCGAAAGCTTTGGTATAGGTCAGTCCGTGATAAGATTCATCCGGCTGAGTCAGTCCGGGGAATTTATCAGCATGTGCTTCCCAGTCGAAATTACCGCTGTCTACTACAGCTCCGCCTACACACGTTGCGTGTCCGTCCATGTATTTGGTAGTAGAGTGTGTTACGATATCGGCTCCCCATTCGAACGGACGGCAGTTGATAGGTGTGGCAAACGTATTGTCAACAATCAAAGGAACTCCGTGCTTGTGAGCGATACGTGCAAATTTTTCGATATCCAGAACATTAATGCTCGGATTTGAGATTGTTTCGCCAAACAAACATTTGGTGTTCGGGCGGAAAGCTTTTTCGATTTCTTCTTCCGGTGCATCAGCATCAACAAATGTACACTCTATGCCAAGTTTTTTCATTGTCACGGCGAAGAGGTTGAACGTACCTCCGTAGATTGTTGACGAGCAGACAAAATGGTCGCCTGCTTCACAGATATTGAATACTGCATAAAAATTGGCAGCCTGTCCTGACGAAGTAAGCATAGCAGCTACACCACCTTCCAGTGCAGCAATTTTAGCAGCAACGGCATCATTAGTCGGATTTTGCAGACGAGTATAGAAGTATCCGCTTTCTTCCAGGTCAAACAGTTTTGCCATCTGTTCGCTGGTGTCGTATTTAAATGTTGTACTTTGATAAATAGGCAGTACGCGGGGCTCTCCCTTTTTCGGAGTCCATCCTGCCTGTACACACAGGGTTTCCTTTTTGAATTTCTGTTCCATATTGTAAAGTTTAAATTTTCTTTTTAATTTCTACGACGGGCAAAAGTAAGAAATAATCTTCCTTTATTGTGCGTTTTCAGGAAAAAAGATTTATATTTGAGATTATATAAAAACAAATGATATGGAAGATGATATGAAATTCAGGCATACATTGCCGGTGCAGATTCGTTTCAGTGATGTCGATCAGTATGGTCATATGAATAACTCTTCGTACTTCTCTCTATACGATTTGGCGAAGACCTCGTATATGCGTGATGTGTTCGGAGATAAAGACTGGAAACACATAGGTATTGTGGTTGCCAATATCAATGCCGATTTTCTGGCTCCGGTTTTTTTCTCGGATGATTTGGTTATCCATACTTCGGTGATACATTTGGGACACAAGAGCTTTACATTGCTTCAGCGTGCGGTCAATAAAGCGAGTGGTGTCTTGAAATGCCAGTGCCGTACCATTATGGTAGGATATGATGTAGCCAGTAAGGAACCGGTAGAATTGCCGGCCGACTTTAAACGTGCTATTTGCGATTATGAAGGCAAAACACTCGAAGAGTTGTCACAACCGTTGAAATAATCTGTTTATTATTAATCAAGAAGAATCAGATAACAAGATATGAAAGTAGCGATTATCGGAGCCGGCAATATGGGCGGAGCTATTGCACGCGGGCTGGCACAGGGCCATTATGTAAAAGCTAGTGACATTATAGTAACCAATCCCAGCACACCCAAACTGGAAAAACTAAAGGCTGAGTTTCCTGAAATCCATACTTCTTCCAATAACAGGGATGCCGCTGATGCAGATGTAGTGATTGTTGCTGTCAAGCCGTGGAAAGTAGAAGAGGTGTTAAAACCTTTGCGTCTTCGTCAGCCACAGATACTGGTTTCGGTAGCGGCCGGACTGACATTCGAGGATCTGGCACATTTCGTTGATCCGGAAATGCCTATATTCCGCGTTATTCCGAATACAGCCATTGCCGAACGTGCCAGTATGACCTTGATTGCATGTCGCAATGCTACAGAGGAGCAGACTGAAGCCATGCTGGGAGTCTTTAATGAAATGGGACTTGCCATGCTGATAGAAGAAAAGCAGTTTGCCGCTGCTACATCGCTCGCTTCGTGTGGTATAGCGTATGTCATGAAGTATGTACAAGCTGCCATGCAGGCTGGTGTGGAAGCAGGATTGCGTCCGGCTGAAGCCAAGAAAATGGTGGCTCAGACATTGGATGGTGCTGCACGTCTGCTTCTGCGCGATGAACATACACATCCGGCGATTGAGATAGAAAAAGTGACAACACCGGGTGGAATAACCATCAAGGGAGTCAATTCACTGGAGCACGACGGATTTACTTCGGCTATTATCAAAGCTTTTAAGGCAAGCATGTAATATCTCCATTCTCAATACTCAATATTATGAAAAATAACATTCTGATAACGATGGCTATCCTGATTCTTGTCGGTCTTGCTGTACAGGGAATTTTTGGAGTGGCAGCGGGGATATTGGTATCCTCCATCATCGGTATCATTTATGGTACTGTAAAAAAGAACAGGCAGTTTGTAAAGTGGTCGGTGACAGCTCTCGTCATCGACCTGATTTGCATCGTGCTGTTCTATGTAGGATTGGCAGGAGGAATGTAATATTTATTTTACGAATCCTTTCTTAGCCCATTTCAGACTGTTCCAGCGTCTGACGAAAAGAATGGCACGTATGTTTTCGTCGAGCAGGAAGGCACACCACATGCCGGCAAGGCCCCATCCCCAGTGGATGCCCAACAGGTAACTGAAGCCGACAGAAACAGTCCATTGTACGGTAAATCCCATGTAGAAGGGGTAGTTTACGTCACCTGCCGAACGTAGCGCATTGGTGGCGTAGATGTTTACGGCGCGTCCTATTTCTACTACTACATCGATAATCATGACTGTCACCCCCAGACGGATAATTTCTTCATTGTCTGTCAGGAGGCTGAATATGAAATGTCCTCCTGCTGCCCAGATACATGAAAGAACGAGCGAAACCAGTATGGAAAGCCGCATTACATATTTCCCCAGTAAATAGGCTGCACGTATTTTCTTTTGTCCTACCAGGTGCCCGATGCTGATTGCTCCTCCCTGAGCCATTGCAATGGCAAACAGATAAACGAACATAATAATGTTTACACTGTAAGTGCGGGTTGCCAGTGCATTATTTCCCAGCATGTTGATCAGATAAGTAATTACTACCTGAGAGAAGCTGTAGGAGAGGTTTTCGCCGGCTGATGGCAAACCTACTTTCAGCAGATTCTTCAGTTCAATCCACGGGAAAGGACGGAAATATGCAAGCGGAAAACTTGGTATATGTTTACGGAACAGGATAATGAATAGTACAATCATACTTACTCCCCGGGCTACGGAGGTAGATATTGCAGCTCCTTCAGCGCCAAGTGCCGGCATACCGAACTTTCCGAATATCAGGGAGTAGTTTCCCACTATATTCATGATATTTACCAGCACGGTGACCAGCATGGGATATATGGCTTTATTGGCACTGCGCAGCGATGCAGAGATCGTGAGTGATATTGCCTGAAAGAAAGCGAATGCACCCACAATTTCCATGTAGCCGATACCATATTTCAGCAATTCTGGCCGAAGTCCCATCCATCCTAATAGCGTGGTGGCACCGAAATGGAGAATGATACTTATTAAAACCCCTACGACAAGATTCAGGAGCAATGAAACTCCTACTACTTGTATCATGTTCTTCTGCATTTTTGCTCCCAGATATTGAGAACATAATACGGACGTACCGATATTGATAACTTCGAATACCAGGAAAGCAAACATAACTATCTGGTTTACTACTCCTACGGCAGCTACACTCTCGTCTGAATACTGGCTGAGCATGATTGTGTCTACTGCTCCCAGCATCATTATCAATAACGTTTCAATGAAAATCGGGATAACCAGTTTGGTAAGTCCTTTACGAATATTTGTCTGTTGAATTGCCTGTTCCACTAGATAATAAAAAAATCCGCGTGCAAAGTTACGACTTTTTTACACGCGGAGGCTTGACCTAAATCATTTTCTATTTATGGAGGAATGTATATTTTATCTGCCTATCAAATTCATAAATTCTTCCCGAGTTTTAGCCTGATTGAATGCTCCGGTAAAATCGGAAGTTGTAGTTACAGAGTTTTGTTTTTCTACTCCTCTCATTTGCATACACATGTGTTTGGCTTCTACCACAACCATTACTCCTAATGGGTTGAGTGTTTCCTGTATGCACTCCTTTATTTGTAAAGTCATGCGTTCTTGCACTTGAAGCCGGTGTGAGAATATATCTACCACTCGTGCTATTTTGCTTAACCCGGTAATATATCCATTAGGTATATAAGCTACATGGGCCTTGCCATAGAAAGGTAACATGTGGTGCTCGCACATGGAGAAGAAGTCGATATCTTTTACGATGACCATCTGACTGTATTCTTCTTTGAATTTTGCAGCCCTCAGCACCTCTTTAGGGTCAACTTCATAACCACGAGTTAAAGTCAGCATAGCTTTTGCTACGCGTTCTGGAGTTTTAAGCAAACCTTCACGTTCAGGATCTTCCCCCAATAAAGAAAGTATTTCCTTATAGTGCGACATGAGTTTCTGCACTTTCTCTTCGGGGAATTTCATCAGATTCGTATCAATCATTATTCAATGGGTATATTAATTTGTTCGCGTACGATTGCTACTTCTTTAAACTCACCGCTTGCTTTTAATTTACGCATGGCTACGTGTGCTTCTTCTATACTTTTAAAGTCACCGATGCGGCATAACCAGCGGGGAGGTTGAAAATAAGTATATACCGGCATATCGGGAAATTCTTTTTTGACTTTATTGGCCATGGCATTTGCCTCATTCCGTGCTACTCGTGAATTGTTTCCTGCATATACCTGTACGCGGAAGCCTCTTGCCTTTAAGGTTTTGGGAGCTCCGGAGCTTGCTGCATTACCTGCATAGCGCAATCCTATCAGAGAAGTGATGTAGCTGTCCTGATGTACACTGACTACCCCTTCTCCCGGCTGGCGGGTTTGCAGACTTTCTATGATGTTTCGCTGTGCGTTTGCGACGCTTGCTGTAAACAGGAACATAAAGGCTAATAAATATTTTATCATACCGGAATATTCTATGAATGTGAATAAGAGTATATCACGGAAGAGACAGATTGCGCCCTTCCGTGATAAATAGTTATAATTCGCTTAATTATTTAAAAGCATCGATGATACCTTTGAAGTCAGCAGCTTTCAATGCAGCTCCACCGATCAAACCACCATCAACGTCTGGGTTAGCGAACAATTCTTTTGCGTTTGACGGCTTGCAGCTACCACCGTAAAGGATAGAAGTGTTTTCAGCAACTTCCTGACCATATTTAGCAGCAACCAAAGAACGGATATGAGCGTGGATTTCCTGAGCCTGTTCAGGAGTAGCAGTCTTACCTGTACCGATAGCCCATACTGGTTCGTAAGCCAAAATAACTTTACCAAAGTCTTCTGCTGACAGAGAGAATACAGAAGCCAGCTGAGCTTCTACTACTTCATTCTGCTTGTTAGCTTCGCGTTCTTCCAGAACTTCACCGATACAGAAGATTGGTTTCAGGTTGTTTGCCAAAGCCAATTTAACTTTTTCTTCCAGGATTTCAACTGTTTCGTGGTAGTAAGCACGACGTTCAGAGTGTCCTAAAATAACGTACTGAGCTCCAGTAGAAGCAACCATTTCTGCAGAAACTTCACCAGTGTAAGCTCCTGATACTTTGTCTGCACAGTTTTCTGCACCTACGCCGATAATGTTTTTGTCAACGATAGGAGTTACAGAAGCCAAGTGGATGAACGGAGTACAGATGATAACATCGCAGTTTGGTTTGTCTGCTGTTAATACTTCGTTCAGTTCTTTTGCCAAAGCAATACCTTCTTGCAGGTTCTTGTTCATTTTCCAGTTACCTGCTACAATGTTTTTTCTCATTTTGTTTAAATTTTAAAGGGTTTATATAATTAGTTTTCTTTATTGGCATTTTCTTTCTTGGTTTTCCGCTTGTGCCATCTCAGCCAGGCAAGATCGCATAAGGTAAGGAAAATCAATGGGCCTGCAAACCATCCCAATACCTCAATAAGTTTATGACTGGCAGTTTTGGGATTCAGCTCTCCTATGGGTAGCTGGTTTAATGGCTTGTTCAATATATATTCGTCAGGTAGTTGGTTATTGCTCCATTTGTTGATAACCACTCCTTTTTTCAACAATACCAGTCCCGGGTTGGAACGGATGATGGTTTTTAGTGTAATTTCATCAGTCAGGGCAAACGGATATTCGGCTCCTGTATTGTCTTGCCACATGGCAATGTCTTCGTCGGATGAAGCAGTAAGACAAAGGAATTTATATCCATGTTCCAGACTGTAGTCGTATACTTCATTTATTAGATCGATATCGCTGTCGTCTGCATTTCTCAGGTGAGGAGCTACGAGCAGGAATGTATAGCTTTCATTATCCAGAATCATATCAGTCAGATCGGTTCCGTCTTCTTGCGACATAATCGAGAAGTCGTGGATAGGAGGTTCGTAGCCTTTTTCCTTGATGCGAGTTTTCGAATCAATGAATGTCCAGGTTGTATCCGATGGGAAATTGTCTATGGTAAATTCTTTTTCTACTCCGTCTTTGGCATAGATGAAAGTTGTTTCATAGGTTGTAGGCTTTTCACCTTCAGGAATTTCCATACCTTTACGTATGTCAGCTCCGATATGGTAAGGACGAAAGTCAAATACCGGGAGTTCACGTATGCAATATAGGGTATATATGATAATAAATACAACTCCGTAGAGGGCAACCAGCCAGTCCACTTTCTCGCTGACAAGCTTTACGATTCCTGTTTTTCTCCATTTGAACACAGAAATGGCGGCAATAAGCAATACGATATTTTTCCAGAATGTTTCCCAGTTTGTCAGTTTTACGGCATCGCCAAAACAACCGCAATCTGAAATCGGATTAGCAATAGCAAGCCATAAAGTAAGTGGAGTCATAAAAGACATTACAGCCAACATGAGGGTAGGGGTTATTCTGCGGTGTATTCCGAACAGCATGTAAAATCCCAAGGCAAATTCGAACACACCCATAGCCATTGCTCCCAGATAAGGGAATGCGTCAGGTATCAGGTGTTGGAATCCCCATGCTTCCAGATAATCTTGTATTTTGTAAGCTGTTCCGTAAGGATCATTGGCTTTTATGAATCCGGAAAAGATGAAAACACCTGCCAGTAAAAAGCGGCAAATGCTTACCCATACAAAAATGGCTCTATGTAAATGTTTATTCTCCAAATTCCAGTTTTATTAATGCGAATACTGAGTAATTTATCATATCCATATAGTTGGCATCTATTCCTTCGGATACCAGCGTATTACCACTCAAGGCTTCTATTTGCTTAGTGCGATAGATTTTCATCAGAATCAGGTCAGTGTACGATGTAATCCGCATGCTTCTCCATGCTTCATCATAATCATGGTTCTTGGCAAGCATCAGTTCTAATGCTGCTTTAGCATGCTTGTCGTACTGCTCAAGTGCCTGTTGCTCGGTCATATCATCAGTTTCAGCATATCCTTGTTCCAGCTGAATTAACCCAATGATGCCATAGTTTACAATAGCAATGAACTCCGGACGTATACCTTCGTTTACCAGTGTGACACCTTTGATTTCGATACTCCGAATACGGTTGGCTTTGATGAATATCTGATCGGTTACAGATGAAGGACGCATTATACGCCATGCAGCGCCATAATCGTGTAACTTCTTCGCGAACAAATCCCGACAGATTGCAATCACATGTTCAAATTGCTGTTTTGTATCTTTCATACACTATAATCCAAATATATGTCGCAAAGTTACGATTTTTCAGAAAAACCGCGCAATAAAAATGCAACATTTGTCGTTTAGGTGGATTGGAGTTGTAGAAAAAAGGATGAAAACTTAATAAACTCTAATTGCTTGAACAAAAGATTTTTGTATGATGTTGTCTGTATTATTTTTATGTAACTAAACCTAACCTGAAAAATTAAGATTTTATGAAAACTTTAAAAATCACATTTGTAATGCTGATGACAGCATTGTTCTTGGTTCTCCCTTCATGCAGCAAGGATGATGTAAATGTAACTCTTACTCCATCTGAAGAGGTTGTAAATGCTTTTCAACAAAAATATCCGGATGTGAAAAATGTCAAATGGGAAATATTGGTCGGTGCTTATGAAGCTGAATTTATATATAGTGGAACGTATTCAGAAAACGGGCAGCATATTGTACTCGATAAAGTAGAAGCGCAGACATATATCACTCAAGGAGGAAAATGGGTACGTTCTGAGTTTGATGTGACGAAGGATTATCAGGATTCTTCTTCTTTGGTTGTTCCTCGTGCTGTTAGAGAAACTATTGCAGCAAAAGGGAAAAAGGTGGATGATGTGAAACTTTTTGACTGGTCGGATCGTAATGATTATTTTTATGTGGAATTTGATGAGCCTGACTCTGAACTCTTGATTAACTTCGATGGGACTCTTTATTAAGTTCCTGTTTTTCATTTGTATAGACTGATAGACTGATGCTTGCCTAAGTCCTTGTTTTATAACGATATACATAAGGTAAACGTAGTAAAAAGTAGGTTGGATAACAAGGAAAACGTATTCTTGTAGTAGTTGCCGATGAGTGGTAGTCGTAAAAATGTATCTACTTTTGGCGAAACGAAATTTATATAGCTATGAAACTGAATACACTTTTGTTATCCATTTCTTGTGCGGCTTTGACTTTGCCGCTTTTTGCTCAGAATACCCGTATGGAAACTTTTTGTAATCCGCTGAATGTAGATTATACATATATGATTTACAATTCGGATAAGGATATTTCATATCGTTCGGGAGCCGATCCTGCCGTTGTGGAATTTCGTGGTGAGTATTATATGTTTGTCACTCGTTCACATGGCTACTGGCATTCTACAGATTTGCAAAACTGGAATTTTATTCCGGCTCCTGCCAACTGGTATCCGCAGGGATGTAACGCTCCTGCTGCACATAATTATAAAGATTCATTGCTATATGTATGCGGCGATCCCTCTGGGTCAATGAGTGTGCTTTATACAGATGATCCAAAGAAAGGTGACTGGAAAGGAGTTCCTGCTATTTTGCACGATTTGCAGGATCCGGATTTATTTATAGATGATGATGGTAAAGCTTATATGTTCTGGGGATCATCGAATGTTTTCCCTATTCGAGGAATAGAATTGGATCGTAACCATCGTTTCTTGCCAAAAGGAGAAAAGAAAGAGCTTTTTGGACTTGATTTGGCAAATCACGGTTGGGAACGATTTGGAGAAAATCATGTAAGCGACTCTGATCTGGGAGGTTTTATAGAAGGCCCCTGGATGACTAAACACAATGGAAAGTATTATTTGCAATATGGTTCTCCCGGAACCGAATTTAATGTATACGGTGACGGAGTTTATGTAGCCGATCATCCAATGGGCCCTTATACGTATCAGAAACATAATCCGGTATCGTATAAACCTGGTGGCTTTATGAATGGAGCAGGTCATGGAAGCAGTGTACTTGGTCCTGACAGTACATATTGGCATTTTGCATCTATGTCTTTGTCTATCAATGTAAATTGGGAGCGTCGTCTTTGTATGTTTCCTATGGGTTTTGATAATGACGGTATTATGTTCTGTGATACTCGTTTTGGAGATTATCCTCATTATGCTCCAGCCGTACCAGGGAAAAAAGGAGAGTTCCGCGGTTGGATGTTGCTTTCATACAAGAAGCCTGTCACAGCTTCTTCTTATGTAAAAGAATATACTCCTGCTGCCTTGACCGATGAAAAGACAAAATCTTTTTGGCTTGCTGAAGCTAATAATGATAATCAGTGGGTGATGATTGATTTGCAGAAAGAAGCTGAAGTATGTGCTGTGCAGATTAATTATCATGATTATCAGAGCAATATGTATGGACGCTATGAGGGATTATATCATCGTTATTATGTAGAAGGCTCATCCGACGGTAAAAATTGGAAGATTCTGGTAGATCGTCGTAGAAGCTACAAAGATACTCCGAATGACTATGTCGAACTGGCACATCCTGCAAAAGTCAGATATGTACGTTACCGTAATCTTCATGTACCTACCCCTCATCTGGCTATATCAGAATTGCGTATTTTTGGTAAAGGAACAGGAAAGGCTCCTAAAAAAGTTGACGGATTAAAACTGGTTCGTCAGGCGGACCGCAGAGATGTAGCTATCAGTTGGAAACCTGTTCCAGGTGCACAAGGATATAATGTATTATGGGGAATTGCTCCAGATAAGTTGTATAGCTCGTGGATGGTATACGATGAAAATGAATTATTTATGCGTTCGCTTACAACAACACAGGATTATTATTTCTGCGTGGAGGCATTCAATGAGAATGGAGTAGCCGAACGTTCTGAAATATTACATTGTAAATAAGAAAAAGAGAATATAGAACGGGAATTTGTAAAAGTCATTCGTAGCACAGCAAGCTATGAATGACTTTTGTTTTATCTGCAAAATCTGTATATGGATATGATTGAATTTTAATAAATCGTGTATCTTTGTACTTAAATGTTATAAAAAATTCCTATGAAGTCAGTACTATTGAAGATACTTCTAATACTTTCGTTTCTTCCCTTTTCTCAGGTCTGGGGAGCTGATTTTATTCCTGCCATTACAAACTATACGGTAAAAGATTATGAGGGAGGTCATCAGAACTGGGCGTGTGCGCAAGGTGACGATGGAGTAATGTATTTTGGTAATAATAATGGCTTGCTGGTCTACGATGGTTTTTCCTGGGAACTTCACCGGGTTCCCGGTGGATATATTGTCCGTTCTGTTTTTGTTGATGGCGATAGAGTATATATTGGTTCTTTCGAAGAGTTCGGTTACTTTATTCGGAAGACGGATGGACAAATGCAATATCATTCTTTGAGTGCTGGAATTAAAGATAAAATAAGTTCTAACGATGAAATCTGGCATATCGTACGTTTGGGAGAAAAAATCTATTTCCAGTCGTTTACCGGCTGGTATTCGTACGATGGAAAAGCTGTCAGCTACATGGACAGAAAAAGTGGATTCCGCCCTTTGTATTTTTATACTTGTCATGAAAAAGTTTATGCTCAGATGATTAATGGAGGTTTCTATGAGTTTGACGGGCAACGTTTTCATCTTCTTTTGGAGCGTACAGCTGTAGGTAATGACAATGTAGTAGCAATATTGCCTTATGGAAATAGCGGAATGGTTTTGCTTACTGTCGACAGTGGATTGTTTGTGTATGAACATGGTACTGTTTCTGCACTTCGTACGGATATAGACGCTCAGTTGAGATGGGCAAAAGGCAACCGGGCTGTAATGGTTGGGGATTCTATATTGGCTATTGGTACGATTCTGGATGGTATTTATGGAGTAGATAAGAAAGGACATCTGCTTTGGCATCTTAACAGGGATAATCAATTGAACAATAATTCTGTAATGGGACTGTTCGGAGATAGGGAAAATAATCTTTGGGCAGCACTGGATGATGGTATTTCTTTTGTTCATACCAATACTTCTATAACACTGCTCACTCCTTCTGTCAGAGATTTGAGTATCGGTATGGTTTATGGAGTGGAAAGGGTAGGAGAAAAAATTTATTTGGCTACCAATCAGGGAGCTTATGAATATAACAGGCGTACAAGTGAAATTCATCTTCTCCCGCATACGTCTGGTCAGAATTGGTATGTAAAACAAATTGACTCTCAGATATTTATTGGAAATGATATGTCTACGATGCTTGTGGAACAGAATGGAAGTATTCAGTCTGTTCCCGGAGCGTTAAATAGTACATGTATTGTTGAGGCGTCTATTAACGGACAAGAAGTGCTGGTAGAGGCCTCTTATGCGGAGTTGCGTATCTGGAAGAAACAAGCAGGGATATGGAAACTATCGCATAATGTACAGGATTTTTATGCGCCGATTAAGTCGCTGGAAGTTGATGGTACTGGAACAATCTGGGCTTCACACATGTACAATGGACTTTATCGTATCAAACTGGATGATGATTTGCATCGCATAAAAGATTTGGAGCATATTCATACGTTGGGAGGCAAGCAGAAGTCTGGCAAAATTCATGTAATGAAGATTAGAGGGCGTATCGTCTTTTCCAATACAGAAGGATATTTCATGTACGATGATATCGAACGGAAAATCAAGCCTTATGATTTGTTGAATACTTCTGTTCCGTTTTTGACAGATGCTCATACAGCCGTAGATGTGCATAATAATGAAATGCTGTGGCTGATAAATTCACATGAATATGTTCTTCTGGCTTATCAGGAAGGAAAATTTGTAATTAAGCGTCGTATTCCGGTAGAAATGTTCAATTCTCCTTGTATTGAAGGGAATAATAAAATATATGTAGATGGAAACGATTGTTATTTGAATCTGAATAATAGTATAGCTTGTTTGCATTTGAACGAACAATATATAGGTCAGAAGGCCTTGTCTGGTTTAAAAATCCGGCAAATATTGGCTTCTTCTTCATCCGGTAAAGAACTGGCATTGGATTTATCGCAGAAAACGACAATTTCCAGTGATTATCGTGACATATCTGTTCTTTTATCTTATCCGTGTTATGATCAGCCGGCTATTCGTTTTAAATTTAAGCTGTATGCCAATAATCAGCTTTTGGTAGAAGATTCTTCCTTCCCGTCCGTTCACTTTGGAAGTCTGGAGTTTGATACATACACTCTGTGGGCTGGGGTATATAGTGATGATGGCCGTTTATTGGATGAAACGGAGTATGTTTTTGTTATCAATAAACCTCTGTGGATGTCTTATCCGATGTTGTTTTTATATCTTTTGCTGTTGGGAGGATTGGTTTACGGTGTGGCCCGATGGCGGGGAAAGGTTGTTGCTGAAAAGAAGAGAAAGGAATATGAAGCACATAAAATAGAGCAGAATATTAAATTGAGTGAGCAGCAAAGACTGATAGCTGAACAGCAGAAAAAATTGCTGGAGGCAGAGTTGTCGCTCAAGGGAAAAGAGCTTGCCAGTATGGCATTAGGAACATTTGCCAAGCAGGAAATGCTGGAGAAACTTCGTCTGGTTGTGCAGGAGCAGTTAGCGAAATCGCAGTGCGGGCGTAAAAACATGGAACTGGTACTGAAGCAAATTAATGAAAATATAGTAGAAGAGGATTCGTGGGAAGTTTTCCAACAGAATTTTGACTTGATTCATCAGCGCTTTTTCCGTACGTTACGTGAACGCTATCCGAGCTTGACGGCAACCGATTTACGGTTCTGTGCCTTTTTGCGCCTGAACCTTTCCACTAAAGATATTGCTCAAATGACAAATCTGACAATACGAGGTGTAGAGGCAGCTCGTTATCGTATCAGAAAGCGTATGGAAGTACCCGATGGCATGAGTTTGGTTGACTTTTTGATAGAACTGAAGTGATACTTTAATTACCTGATTATTAATGTTGATTAGCTGAAAAAAGTAGTAAAAAAGTAGTGTGAAAAGGGCTCGAAGTAGTAACGTCGTATTACTTTTTTTGTGAATCGTTAAGTTTATGTTCACCTTTGCCATCGTTTTGAATCATAACTTTAATCAATTCATGAAAAAAAAATTAGTATTCATTCTGATGTCATTATTGTTCGTTGTTGGCGCTTATGCACAGCGAATGGTAACGGTTCAAGGTGTTGTTACAGATGCAACATTCAAGGAACCTGTAATTGGTGCTAATATTGTAGTGAAAGGCACAACGCTCGGAACCATCTGTGATGTAGATGGTAAGTATGTTCTTGAAAACGTTCCAGCAGACGGAACGTTGGTTTTCAGTTTTATTGGTATGAAAACCGTCGAAGTAAAAGTCGATGGTAAGACTACAGTTAATGTTGAGCTTTCTGATGATGTTCAAAAGTTGGAAGATGTAGTCGTTATTGGTTATGGAACCAGTAAAGCTAAAGATTTGACTGCTCCTATTTCGGTTGTAAAAAGTGATCAGATTGCTTCTCAGGCTACAACTTCACCGATGTCGGCTTTGCAAGGTAAAGTTCCTGGCATGAATGTCGTTTCATCGGGTGCTCCAGGTAGTGGTCCGAAAGTAACTATCCGTGGTTTGGGGTCATTTGGTGACACTTCTCCTCTTTATGTTGTAGACGGTATGTTCTACGATAACATTAACTTCTTGAACAATTCTGATATTCAGGAAATTTCTGTATTGAAAGATGCTTCGGCTGCAGCTATCTATGGTGTACGTGCTGCCAATGGAGTTGTGATTATTACAACAAAGAAAGGTAAGCGTAATACAAAAGCGCGGATTACGTATAACGGTTATGTAGGTGTACAGACTGCTACCAATGTGCTTGATATGGCTAATTCGCATGAATATGCTACGTTAGTGCTTGAAGCTAACCGTCAGGCATATGAACCGCTGGTTAAAGCTTCTATCGAAAAATTCGGCGGTAATTATGATTCGTTGACTTTTGGAGCTGATACTGACTGGTATGATGAGTTGCTGCGTCCTGCATTGATGACTAATCATGGAGTAGATATTGCCGGAGGTAGTGAGAAGGCAACATATGCAGTGGGTGTAAATTATCTGTATCAGAATGGTATCATGGATACCCGAAACAGTTATAACCGTCTGAATTTCCGTGCAAATTTTGATTTTGAAGCAACAGACTGGTTGAAAGTAGGAAGCAACATTGTTATCAGTAACTCAGAACAGTACAATGCAGAAAATTCAGCTTGGCTGGCTGCATACAATATGCCTTCTTTAATTCCGGTATACGATTATAGCCGTTCGGATGATGAGGCTTTCCCTGAAAAATTTGCTTCTCCTCAGCAGATTGGTCTTACTAATAACTTCTCGAATCCGGTGGCTATTGCAAAATACAATAATAATAGCCTGAATGAGAACTTCCAGGTTATGGCAAATTTCTTTGCAGAATTGAATTTAATTCCTAATAAACTGAAATTCAAGACAAGTTACAGCCAGGACTTCTCATTGATAAGAGGACGTGTATATGTTCAGCCTTATCTGGTAAGTTCGTTGCAACAGAATTCAGAATCAAGATTGACCAAGACAGACACAAATTATTATAATTATATATGGGATAATACATTGACTTATACAGATTCTTGGGGTAGTCATAATCTGAATGTCTTGTTAGGACAGTCTGCTCGTCAGGAACAGATGCGCAAACTGGAAGGAAAAGCAACCAATGTTCCCGGTGACTATGATGAATATTTATATCTTACTCAAGGTAATGCAACAGGACGTGAGGTAAGTGATGACGGTTCTTGCTATCGTGGATTGTCTTATTTTGCTCGTGCTAGTTATGATTATGCAGGAAAATATTTATTGTCTTTGACAATGCGTGCAGATGGTAGTTCCAAATATCAGAACAAATGGGGATATTTCCCTTCTGTGGGTGCTGCATGGGTAATGAGTGATGAAGATTTCTTTAAGAAGCAAGAAGTAATTGACTACATGAAAGTACGTGCCAGCTGGGGACAGCTTGGTAATGACCATGTTTCTGCCAGTGATGGATTTGCTTCAATTGTAACTGGTACATCTGCTTCAGGTGTATTTGGAAATACTACATTGCCTGGTTTCCAGAATACAAGCTACTTTAGCTGGTTAGGTTGGGAAAAAGTAGAAGAATTCAATGTTGGTGTAAACTTCGCTGTACTTGATAGCCGCCTGAATGTTGATGTAGATTATTATAATCGTATGACAAAGAATGCTGTTATCAGCACAACCTTGCCTTTCAGTACTCAAACTTTAGCTGGAAACAATGGTGAAATTGAAAACAGTGGTGTTGATATTCAATTAAACTGGAGTGATAAAATTGGCAAAGATTTCAGCTATTATGCTGGAGTAAACTTGTCTACTCTCCGTAACCGTGTAAAGAGTTTGAATGGTGCTCCTTATATTTATGGCGGTAGCGCTGAGAGCCGTACCATAAATCTGGTAGGAGAGGAAATGCAGTCGTATTATGGATATAAGGTATTGGGTGTATATCAGAATCAGGCTCAGATTGATGCAGACCCGATAGCTAAGGCGAATGGACTGGAACCAGGTGACTTTATTTACGAAGACATAAATAATGACCAGGTTATAGATGATAAGGACCGTCAGATTTTAGGATCGAATATTCCGAGATTGACTTATAGTTTCAATTTAGGTTTCCAATATAAGAATCTGGAATTCTCTCTGTCAACATTCGGACAGGCTGGAAATGAAATTTATAATCGTAAACGTGCTGTACGTTACACTCAGGCAAACTTCAACTTCGATAAAGACTTTTATGATAACCGTTGGACAGGTGAAGGTTCTACCAATACTTATCCGTCAGCAAAAGGTATGCTGAAAGCATGGAACAATAGCCATACAAATTCTTTCTTTGTTGAAAAAGGAAACTTCTTCCGCATACAGAATATTATGTTGGCATATAATTTCCGTAATATCCGTATGGGAGGCTATACATTGCCAGGAGTTAAACTTAGCTTGACTGCTGATCGTCCGTTTACTTACTTTACCTCTAACGGATTCACTCCGGAAATTAGTCAAAACTTTGGTTGGGATGAGGGAGTTTATCCTTTGGCAGCCACTTATACTTTTGGCTTGACTATTGATTTCTAATAAATTGCTAAACACGTTAAGTTATGAAAAGTCTTAAGATAAAAAATATATTATTGTGTGCATTTGCTGCCACAACATTATTGTCTTCCTGCTCCGATTTTTTGGATAAATTGCCGGAAAATAAGGTAGACGAAGAGAAAGTTGACTATACGAACCTGAATAATATGTACCAGCCGGTGTCTGGTGTTTATGCCAAATTGCGTCAGAGAGGTTCTCACTGGATTGTATGGGGAGCTACAGTAGTACGTGATGATGATGTTTCTACCGGACGAATTGATGATCAGGCTGATTTGGTGGCTATTGATCAAAGTTATAATTATAATGCAGGTTTTTGGGGAACCAATGAAGCATGGATGGTTTACTATGATATCATCAAAGTTGCAAATGCAGCATTGGAAGCCCTTGATAATTATGCCGTAAATATTGTTTCGGAGGCAGATGGAAAACGTTATGAAGAATATACAGGTGAAGTAAAATTTATTCGTGCATACTGCTATTATCGTCTGACAGAGTTATTTGGTCCGGTTACTATCTTGCGTGACAATAAGCAGACAGATATGACTCGCTCTACAGTCAATGCTGTTTATCGTTATATGCTGAGTGATCTGGAATACTCTATGACATATTTGCCACGTATCCGTCCTAATGAATATACAGACCGTATCGGAGCTGTTTCTGCTTTTACAGCTGAAATGCTGGCTGCTAAAGTTTATATGGAGCAGGGAAACTGGTCGGAAGTTGAAAGACTGACAGATGATATTATTGGTAGTAAGAAATTCTCTTTGTACAGTGATTTCAACAATCTGTTCAAGATTCCAGGTAAGCTTTGCGATGAATCTTTGTTCGAAATGCAGTTTACTGACTTTGGAAATGGTTCGGGAGAAGTTGTTGTTTCGGATAGCTGGTTCACATTCCAGGGACCTTTGAATGATGGTAATATATCTGGATGGGGCTTTATCAGTCCGACCAAAGCTTTCCGTCAGTGGGCTGCAGAACGTGGTGAGACTATCCGTGCTACTACTACTTTCTTAATGGCAGGTGAAACTACTCAGGAAGGTGATTTCATTAAAGCACCAGCTAGTGATGTTGCTCCAGATTGCTTCAATGGCAAGGCATATACTCCGTCTAACCAGATGACTGAAGGTCGCACAGAGTATGGAACAAATAATAATATTCGTGTATTCCGCTATGCAGAAGTCCTTTTGATGAATGCGGAAGCTAAAGTTCGTCAGAATAAAGATGGTGATGATTCATTCAATTTGGTTCGTAAGCGTGCAGGAATGCCGGAACTGGAAGATGTGACACTTGACCAGATTATGGATGAACGTCGTATGGAACTTGCTTTAGAATGGGGTGAACGATATAACGATTTGCGTCGTACCGGAAAACTGAGTGAGGTATTAGGTCCGTTGGGATGGACTTCTGGAAAGGAATATTATCCGGTTCCTACAGCTCAGATAGACATCTCTTCTACTTTGGAAAATGAGCCAAAGGATGAATAAAGGTAGATAGTTTTTTTGAAGGTAGCTTTCAGGAGCTTATCACGTATGTGCAGGTGATGCTCCTGAAAGTATTATAAACCGATAATCTGTAAATTCTTATGTGGAAATATTTTTGTGGTCTGTGTGCATTGTTTTTGCTTTCATGTACATCTACGTCCAAAGAAAAAACTTTAAGTATAACCGAACAGACAGCATCTCGTCCGGATTCTTTTGCTTCGGACAGCGTGATGTTAGATTATATACAAAAGGTACATTTTAACTATATGTGGGATGGAGCAGAAAAGACATCCGGTCTGGCTCCTGAACGTATTCATCTGGATGGGAACTATCCTCAGAATGATTCCTCAGTAGTTACTACGGGAGGAAGTGGATTTGGTATCGCAGGTATTCTGGTTGCTATTGATAGAAAATTTATTTCTCGGGAAGAAGGAGTAGCACGTTTACATAAAATCGTCGACTATCTTACACGTGCCGATCGTTTTCACGGAGTATGGCCTCACTGGCTTGATGGACCGACAGGGAAAGTTAAACCTTTTGGAACGAAAGATGATGGAGGCGATCTGGTGGAAAGCTGTTTTGTTATGCAAAGCTTACTTTGTGTCCGCCAGTATTTCGAAAATGGTAATCAGGAAGAGCAGCTGTTGTGTACAAAGATTAATAAATTGTGGCATGAAATGGAGTTCGACTGGTATCAGAATGGCAAGGATGTCATCTATTGGCATTGGTCGCCCAATTATGGCTGGGAAATGAACTTTCCTCTCGAAGGCTATAATGAAGCTTTGATTGTCTATGTATTAGCTGCATCTTCACCTACTCATCCTGTTCCTGCTTCTGCATATCATAATGGATGGGCGCGAGGAGGAGATATCAAAACTTCAGCTACACCATATGGACTGCCTCTGGAATTGAAGCATAATGGTGCGGAAGAATTGGGAGGACCGTTATTCTGGGCTCACTATTCGTATATAGGACTTGATCCTCGTAAGATTAAAGATAGATATGCTGATTACTGGAATGTAGTACGGAATCATGCTTTATCCGACTATAGATATTGTGTAGAGAATCCTAAGAAATATAAAGGTTATGGTGAAAACTGCTGGGGACTTACAGCCAGTTATTCTGTGAAAGGATATGCTGCACATTGTCCGGGTGAAAATGATTTGGGAGTAATTACTCCTACTGCAGCTTTATCTAGTTTCCCTTATACTCCTGAAGAATCAATGCGTGCCTTGAAATATTTCTATTCAAAAGGTGACAGCATATGGGGAACTTATGGCTTTTATGATGCATTTTCAGAAACGGATAACTGGACTGTACCGCATTATCTGGCCATTGATCAGTGTACAATTGCGCCAATGATAGAAAACTATCGTAGCGGATTATTGTGGAACTTGTTTATGAGTTGTCCTGAAATTCAGGCAGGACTGAAGAATTTGGGTTTTGAAGTTAAGAAGTGATTTATTTTAATTAGAAAGAAATAATGAAAAAGACAACATTCTTTTTAGTGACTTCTTTGTGTATGTCGGCTGCTATGTTTGCCGGGAACAAGAAATCACTGTTGCCTAAAGATGAGGGTAATATGGATAAGTTCGTGACCGAACTGATGAGCAAGATGACTCTTCAGGAAAAATTAGGTCAGTTGAACTTGCCTGTAACAGGTAATATAACAACGGGACAGGCTAAAAGTAGTGATGTAGCCGGAAAAATCAGCCGTGGAGAAGTAGGAGGCTTATTTAATCTGAAAGGAGTAAAGGCAATCCGTGAAATGCAGGAACTGGCTGTTGAGAAAAGCCGTTTGGGCATTCCCTTGCTCTTTGGTATGGATGTAATTCATGGATATGAAACAGTTTTCCCTATTCCTTTGGGACTTTCTTGTACCTGGGATATGGAAGCAATAGAAAAATCTGCTCGTATTGCCGCTGTTGAGGCGAGTGCCGATGGTATTTGCTGGACTTTTAGCCCGATGGTAGATATCTGTCGCGATGCACGTTGGGGCCGTGTTTCAGAAGGTAATGGAGAAGATCCCTATCTGGGCTCTGAGATTGCAAAAGCTATGGTCAGAGGCTATCAGGGAGAGAAGATGGAGAGAAATGACGAAGTTATGGCTTGTGTAAAGCATTTTGCTTTATATGGTGCTATCGAAGCTGGTCGTGATTACAATACTGTAGACATGAGCCGTAACAGAATGTTTAATGAATATTTTCCTCCTTATAAAGCAGCAGCAGAAGCTGGTGCTGGTAGCTTTATGAGCTCATTTAATGAGGTCGACGGAATACCTGCAACCGCTAATCGCTGGTTGATGACGGATATTCTGCGTAATCAGTGGGGATTTGATGGTTTTGTAGTTACTGACTATACGGCAATTGCTGAGATGGTTGATCACGGTATCGGTGATTTGCAAGAAGTATCTGCACGTGCACTAAAGGCTGGTACGGATATGGATATGGTAGCTGATGGTTTCATCGGAACACTCGAAAAATCGCTGAAGGAAGGAAAAGTCAGCATGCAGGATATCGATACAGCTTGTCGTCGTATGCTGGAAGCTAAATATAAGTTAGGTTTGTTTAAAGATCCGTATAAATATTGTGATTTAAAACGTCCGGCTAAAGACTTATACAATGCAGAACACCGTGCTGAAGCTCGTAGAATAGCCGCAGAATCATTTGTTTTATTGAAGAACCAGAACAATCTCTTGCCTTTACAGAAAAAAGGAAATATTGCATTGATTGGTCCTTTGGCTAACACTCGTACCAATATGCCTGGTACATGGAGTGTAGCTGCTACTCCTCAGCGCTATAGCACACTTCTGGAAGGACTTCAAAGAGCTGTTGGTAATCAGGCTAATGTTCTTTATGCACAAGGAAGTAATTTGATGTACGATGCCGACTATCAGATTCGTGCTACGATGTTTGGTCGTGAAATACCTCGTGGAGATGATAAGAAGCTATTAGAAGAAGCCTTGAATGTTGCAGCACAAGCTGATGTCATCGTTGCTGCATTAGGAGAATCTTCTGAAATGAGTGGTGAATGTAGTAGTCGTACAGAGTTGGAAATGCCTGATGCGCAGAGAGATTTATTGGATGCTTTGTTGAAAACAGGTAAGCCTGTTGTATTAGTTCATTTTTCAGGACGTCCTACAGTAATGACATGGGAACAACAACATGTTCCGTCAATCTTGAATGTCTGGTTTGGAGGAAGTGAATCGGCTGATGCTATATGTGATGTCTTGTTTGGTGACGTTTGTCCAAGTGGAAAGCTTACAGCAACCTTCCCGCAGAATGTCGGACAATTGCCAATGAACTACAATCATAAAAATACAGGTCGTCCTCTTGCAGAAGGAAGATGGTTTGAGAAGTTCCGTAGCAATTATATTGATGTCTCGAATGATCCTTTATATCCTTTTGGATATGGATTGAGCTATACAACATTTGCTTATTCAGATATGCAGTTGAGTGCGGATTCTATGAATAAACAAAATGGTGAGCTGACAGCTTCTATTACAGTTACGAATACAGGAAATTACGATGCAGACGAAATTGTTCAGTTGTATATTCGTGATATTGTTGGCAGCATTACCCGTCCTGTAAAAGAGTTGAAAGGTTTTCAGCGTATACATTTGAAGAAAGGAGAAAGTAAGAAAGTTTCCTTTAAGATTACTCCTGAACTTCTTAAATTTTATGACTACGACCTGAATTATGTCTGTGAGCCGGGAGATTTTAATGTGATGATAGGCTCAAATAGTCAGGATGTGTCTGTCTTGAAATTTACTGTTACAGAATAAAGAGAAATAAAAAATCTCTAAAAGAATAGATTATAAATTATATAAAAAGTCATAGCAAGATTTATTTCTGAGATCATGCTATGGCTTTTTCTTTTTTTATCCTCTCCCTATTCTGAAAAGTATTATGCTATGCCGTATGAGATGCTGAATAACATAATTGACATATATAAATACATTTATGTCATGGATGTATACAATAGGGAGGCCTTTAGCAATTTACATATTTCTTGTGTGTTACATGATTGTCAGTTTTGGATATAAAAAAAACGTATTGTTAAATTATCTTTGCTGCAACTTAAATGAGTGAAAGACGTTTAATTAGATTATTAAAGATATGAAAAACCAAATCTTAATCCTGTTTATAGGGTGTTTATTCATATTTAGTGGGTGCCACAAAGTAAAACATGAATCTGATTTTGCAGGCTATGCCATGATGTTAATGGATAGTACTTTGATGTATTATAAAGTACCTGGTCAGGTCCTGTTTTATGAAACATATCCTAAACGTGATGCGGATCTGGTTACCTATTTAGCAGGAGCTGACACCATACGTAAGAATAGAGTTGCTTATTTATGGCCGACTTCAGGTATGTTTTCAGCTTTGAATGCTTTGCAGAAAACTACAGGCGATAAGAAATATGAGAACATGATTGAATCTGTAATCTTACCGGGTCTGGAATGTTACTTTGATTCATTGCGTGTGCCGGGTTGTTATCAATCTTATCTTACAGAAAGTGGAAAGTCGGATCGTTTTTATGATGATAATCTTTGGTTAGGATTAGACTTCTTGGATCTGTATGAACAAACAGGAAATGATGCTTATTTAGCTTCAGCACGCAATATTTGGAATTTTATAGAAAGTGGTTGCGATTCAATTCTAGGAGGTGGAGTTTACTGGTGTGAGCAAAAAAAAGAATCTAAGAATACATGTTCGAATGCTCCGGCAGCAGTGCTGGCTTTACGGTTGTATTCATTGACTAAAGAGATACACTTTTTTAGAATGGGGCAGGATCTATATTATTGGACGAAGAAGAATTTACAAGACCCTGCTGATTATCTTTATTTTGATAATATTACTTTGGATGGTAGTGTAAATAGAACCAAGTTTCAATATAATGCAGGACAGATGTTGCAAGCTTCAGTGCTATTGTATAATCTGACAAAAGAGGATTTATATTTAGAAGAAGCGCAACGTTTGGCATCGGCATGTGGTCAATATTTTTTTGAAGACTTTGTAGCTGAAGATGGCGAATCATTTAAGGCAATAAAAAATGGAAATGTTTGGTTTGTTGCTATTATGCTGAGGGGATTTGAGGAGCTGTATAGAGTAGATCGTAATCCTGTTTATTTGAATAGTTTTAAGAAAACATTGCAATATATGTGGGAACATAACCCCAATCAGAATATGCTGTTTGACGATGATTGCTTTGTAGAGAAAAGAAGTGAAAGTAAAGATACGAAGTGGTTACTTACTCAAGCTGCGATGATAGAAATGTATGCAAGATTATCAAAAATAAAGTAAAATATAATAGTTATGAAAAACTCAGTTTGTTTAAAAAGTGTATTGTTGTGTACACTTATTGGAGCCAGCTTTATGTCAGAGAACGGTTATGCTTCTTCGTTAGTTGAACCATTTCCTGTTGCAGTTCGTGAGAGTACACAAGATTATGTGTCACAACGTCCGGAAGTTTCAAAACGTTTATTTCATTCGAAAGCTGTTGAGGCTAAGATACAAGAGGTAAAGAAGCTATTGACTAATCCTTATTTAAGATGGATGTTCGAAAATTGTTTCCCGAATACCCTTGATACTACCGTGCATTATCGTACTCAGGATGGTGATGATGATACATTTGTGTATACGGGTGATATTCATGCCATGTGGTTGCGTGATTCTGGCGCACAAGTATGGCCATATGTAGATCTGGCTAATGAAGATCCGGCTTTGAAAAAAATGCTTAGAGGAGTGATTCTTCGTCAGTGGAAATGTATCAATATTGATCCTTATGCAAATGGGTTTAATGATGGTCCGGTTGGTGGAGAATGGATGAGTGATAAAACAGATATGAAACCAGAACTTCATGAGCGTAAGTGGGAGATTGATTCTTTGTGTTATCCTTTACGTTTGGCTTATCATTATTGGAAAATTACAGGTGATGCATCTGTCTTTGGAGATTTATGGCTTGAAGCTATTCAAAATATATTGACTACTTTTAAGGATCAGCAACGTAAAGACGGACGTGGCTCATATTCTTTCCAAAGAAAAACAGAACGTGCTTTGGATACGATGACGAATGAGGGATGGGGAAATCCGGTGAAGCCTGTAGGTTTGATAGCTTCTTCTTTCCGCCCTTCTGATGATGCTTCTACTTTCCAGTTTCTGATTCCTTCTAATTTCTTTGCTGTTACTTCTTTGAGAAAAGCGGCAGAAATTTTAAAGCAGGTTAATAAAAAACCAGAATTAGCTAAGCAGTGTACTGATTTGGCTGATGAAGTTGAGAAAGCTTTACGGAAGTATGCGATTTACAACCATCCTAAATATGGTAAGATCTACGCTTATGAAGTAGATGGATTTGGAAATTATCTGTTAATGGATGATGCAAATGTTCCTAGTTTGCTGGCAATGCCTTATTTGGGAGATGTTGATGTAAACGACCCTATTTATCAGAATACACGTCGTTTTGTCTGGAGTGAAGATAATCCTTATTTCTTTAAAGGAAAAGTAGGCGAAGGAATAGGTGGACCTCATATTGGTTATGATATGGTATGGCCTATGAGTATTATGATGAAAGCTTTTACCAGTCAGGATGATAAAGAAATTCAGTCTTGTATAAAAATGCTGATGACTACGGATGCGGGAACTGGTTTTATGCATGAATCTTTCCATAAGGATAATGCAGAGAAGTTTACTCGTCCTTGGTTCGCATGGCAGAATACATTATTTGGTGAGCTGATACTGAAATTGATTGCAGATGGCAAACTGGAACTGCTGAATGGAATAAAGTAATAAGATGATAATTTGTATTCTATCTTATTTTTCGAAGCTTTATATAGAAGACAATAGTTCGTTAAAAATTCGCCAAGCCTAAGCGGCTCTGGCAGTAAATAAAAT